>JAYEJA010000168.1:0-6669 GCA_034660395.1 Actinomycetota bacterium | reverse complement strand
GCATCTACAGATATAATGGTCATATACTCTGCATACTCTTTTAAAAGAGGTAACTGTTTAGTTAAAGATGGTCCTGTAGAGACTATAACTGCGACTTCACTATTTTTCTTTTTAAACATATTTTTTACAAATTCTATAAATGCCTTTTCGTAATGGTCATGAACACCCAGAATTGCGTATTTACCCAGCTTTGCGCGTAAAGGCGCAAGCATTTCTACAAGATAATCTATATTGCGGTTGCTTTCCACTAAATCCCCGGTAATAAAAATAAAATCCGGCTCCAGGTCCTTCAGGCTTCTCACAAACCGGAAGAGCTTTCTCCCCTTGGAATTTTTCCTCAGGTGGAAATCAGACAGATGAAGTATAGTTAGAAACGGCCTACTGTCAGTACCGCCGGAGTTGCCTTCCTCCTCTTCCTGCGGCTCTCCTTCTTTTCGGATATGTCTATCATTTACAAAAATATCTACTTCAGACAGCTTGAAATTTGCCGGCTCATACCAGAACATGTATAAAACCAGCGCTGTAATAAAAATTACCGCTGCTGGAGCCGCATAGATTATCCATATCATTGCTTTTCTCTTTTCATTCTACTTTTACTATATTTCCGATAGCTTATCATGCAAATTTTATAAAATAATAACATAAATTATATATTTTTTAACTAAAGGACTTATCTATTGTCATAAGAGGTAAATCTAAGAATGTTTCTTCCCCCGTTTAATAAAAGCTGTGGGCAAAGCGGATGTGATTCAGGACAGCTTTTTCAGGTTTATGAGTGCAATAGTCAAAGTTGTGCACTATCACAAAAATTATAATTAATTGTCCCCGCCTTTTTAACATGTAATAATAGCCCTACTATTATTACATGTTAAAATAGTTACCTTTAAACAAGAAAGACTAAAAAATTAATTAAAAGATATCTGAATTATCCCCTTAGGTATAATTCCTTTTTAATATTTTGTCAATTATTATAAGTTTGTTATAATTTTCCTAATATACATTATTGGGAGGTGTTTTAACATGACAAAAACATATCGCAGAAAAAAACAGGTACAGATACTTGGCATTTTTGCACAAATTGTAGCGCTTGGCCAACATCCGACTATGAAGAGAGGTATACAAGGCCAGAATACGATTTATGCAACCAATGTAAGGGAAAGGAAGATAATAACGACTGTAGAACAAATTAATTATTTATCAATCCTTTTTTTATTTCAAATATTAGGGTGCCTGTTTCACCAACAAAATAGAACTCCCCACTCATGTGTTTTACATATTTGATATTTTTCTTAGTAGCCAATTTATCAAAACATGGTAAACAGATAACATGATTTTTAAATTGTTCACCCGCTACTTGTTCCCATATGTCGTCTGTTATATCAAAGTTAAAATAGTCTGTTTCACCGCAGACTTTACATATTTGGTTATCCAATATGTTTTAAGAAAAGATAATGCATTAATGAAAGGATTATCATGGACAAGAAAATTATCACTAGGGAATTTGATGAATTATTTGAGATTGTCAAGAAAGCCGTAAATAATAAAAATTATAATGAAACTAAATTCTTAGCATCCTATATTGATAAAATAACCTCAGCGACTGAAAAATTACTTCTAATCCTAAATAAAGAAGTAGAAGCATTGAAAAGTAAATCTAATTCCTAACAACTTTTATTTCTTTTATATTGTAATTCGTAGAGCTTAAATGCTAATTTATTAGATTTTGTTACTGGTTTAAATCTATTTAATGATAGAAGTAAAAACTTCTTAAAGGTACTCATGATTCTCCTTAATTTAATCCCACCGAAGAAGCTATTAAGGAAATAGCATCTATATGAACTATTCTAAATTGGTTTGATTTATTATAAGATAACCTTGCCCCCGTGGCGGAATTAGCAGACGCGATAGTTTGGAACGCTGTTGAGGATTCGTCCTCGTGCCGGTTCAAGTCCGGTCGGGGGCACCACATAACAAAAACGACTCCGTTTAAGAAGTCGTTTTTGCAAATTCGTCATTCGTTTGGAACGCTAACTATTTTCTATTGCATATTTAATAACATTTAATAATGTTTGTCAAACATATCTTAATCATCAAACTATTACTGCATTTTCAAGCAACAAATCAAAACTCTCAGTTATATTCCTATGATTATATCGGAAACTTATTTCGTTTATATATTCCTGCATATATTTCTTGGATATCCTATGATATGTACCATAAAAAGCCCTTTTAGCTATAGCCCAAAAACTTTCGATTGTATTGGTATGAATATCACCGTCAACAAACATCTTGGTGTGATCTATTCTTAAATGAATATAATCCGTGCCTTTCAGTTTATTATATCCTGTAAATTCATCAGATATTACAGTAATATTCTTACCCTTGCAAACCTGGTTTATTATATCTAATAACTGCCTACCCGTAAGCTTTTGGCCTTTTTTATTTGAAAGAGCAACTTTAGCAAATATCTTCTTTGCTTCCCTATCCACTACTGCGATTATCGGAGTTTTCTTTGTTCCTCTACCTCTTTTTAATCCACCTCCCTTAATATCATCATCTCTTTTATTAGATTTTCCTGGCTTTCCACCAACATATGTTTCGTCAATTTCAACTATGGTTTCATAAAATCCTTCATGGTTTTTATCTTCCATAGCTTTTCTTATCTGTTTTAACATTCTCCATGCTGTCTTATAGGTTACCCTTATTTCACGCTGAAGTTGTTTAGCAGATATGCCCTTTTTAGCATTGAGTACTAAATGAATTGCAAAAAACCATTTCTGTAAGTCAGTAGTAGTTTTCTCAAATATAGTATCTTTAAATATTGAAAAACTCCTACCACAGAAATTACAATCAAATACCTTTAGTCTATCTTTCTTCTGATATACCTTCTCGTTCTTGCAGTAAGGACATCTTATGCCTTCCGGGTATCTAATCTTTATAAAATAGTCTATTATTGTCTTTTCATCTGGGAATTTTTTCATAAATTCTTTATAATTCATTTATACTCCTATAATATTGTTTATATTATAAGAGTATTATACTAATTATTTAACAGTATGTCAAGGGATAATTCCGAAACTTTTTAAAGTGGCAAAAAATATAAGTAAATAAATTTAATAATTCTTAACGGCTGCAGGAGTAATAAATGGTAATAATCATCGGAGCTACAGGTTTTTTGGGCAAACCCGTGCTTGAAAAACTATTAAAAAAGGGCTTTAAAGCCAGATGCCTTCTAAGAACATCAAGCGATACTTCAAAACTTGAAGAAGCAGCAAATAAAATTGGGGGGAAGTTTGGATTCGTCACTGGAACACTCCAGAGTCCTGATTCCATAATCACTCCTTTAAAAAAGGCGGAAATTGCAGTTTATATGGTTGACCTCGAATATACAGGCCTCTTAAAAAATTTCATCAATGCAGCTTTAAGAGCCGGCCTGAAACGGGTTATCTTTATAAGTTCCACAACAGTACTGGTTCCTCTTGAGAGCAAGGTAAAAACCAAGAAAATAGCATCCGAGAACCTCATAAAAAATTCCGGGCTTGATTACACCATCTTAAGGCCTTCAATGATTTACGGCTCTAAAGATGACACCAACTTTTCAAGGATGATTAACTTCATTAAAAAGAGGGGATTTTTTATAACTTTCGGGAGCGGCAATAATTTAATACAGCCGGTATATATCGAAGATGTTGCCGCTGCAGTTGTTTCCGCCATAGATAACAGGAAAACCTTCAGGCAGATTTATAATATAGCCGGTAAAGAGCCGCTAAAATATAACGATATGCTGGAAATCGTAAGGAACAAATTAAACAAACAGTTTAAATCGATAAGGGTGCCCCCCGTACCGGGTAAATTCTTAATCTCCATTTATGCTGGAATCTCCAAAAGTCCGGCTCTTACTCCCGCCCAGATAGACAGAACGGGAATTGATAAGATATATTCATACCGGAAGGCTTCAAATGATTTTGACTTCTCCCCGATAGGATTTGAAGAAGGTATAGAAAAACTGATAAAAGAATTGGAGTAAGCTCCTGAATTAAAAAATAACTTAATAAACTGCGGCCTATCGCGCTCCCTTTCCCGTAACTGCAGCCTTAACCGTTATCAGGAATATCTTCATATCCAGCCATAAGGAAGCATCTTTTACATAAAGATGGTCATAGGTAACCTTATCAGGAATTGAGAGGTCATCCCTTCCGTTTATCTGTGCAAGCCCTGTAACACCCGGCTTTACCCTGTCCACCCCTCTTTCCTTCCTCAGTTTTATAAGGAAATCCTGGTTATACAGCGCCGGCCTCGGCCCCACAAAGCTCATCTCCCCCCTTAATATATTTATAAGCTGTGGGAATTCATCAATGCTCCACCTTCTTAAAATTTTACCTGACCTGGTATAGAGATGGTCCTGATTGTTAAACTCATCCGTTGGTATATCGGGAGTTTCTTCCTTCATGGTCCTGAATTTAAAAATATAAAAATACTCGCTGTTTATTCCCACCCTTTTCTGTTTAAATAACACATTTCCCGGGGAATCAATTTTAATAATAAGTGGAATAACAATCCAGAAGGGAACAAAAAGGATAATTAGAATAATTGACAGCAGCATATCCGAAATTTTTTTTATGATTCTATAAGATATAAGGCGCATAAAAAGCTAACTCTGTTATTCATATAACTTTGTCCACATTTTACCTGCATCAAAATGAGGCACTACTTTCTTTAATTCCTTAAACAAATTTTTATAATCATCAATCTGTATTTCTTTTTCTATATTAAATAATATATTAACTATTTCATCCCTGCTGAATTTGCCTTTCTTTTTATTATTTTTCGCTTCATATATATGCCTGAAATCCGTTGGGGCTAATTTCTCCTCTTCACTTACCAGCTCCTCATCCATTTTTTCCCCGTCCCTGGGACCCGTATATTTTATTTCAATGTCTTTCCCCGGTTCCATGCCGTAAATTCTTATCATATTTTTTGCCAGGTCAAGTATATTTATTGGTTCTCCCATATCAAGAACAAATATTTCTCCGCCTTCTCCCATTATACATGCCTGTATAACAAGCTGTGACGCCTCCGGTATAGTCATAAAATATCTTTTCATATTGGGATGGGTAACCCTGACCGGCCCGCCGTCCTGTATCTGCTTCTTGAAAAGCGGGACCACACTTCCCATGCTCCCCAGTACATTGCCAAACCTGACAATCACAAACCTTGTATTTTTAACCTTTGAGAGGGACTGCAAATATTTTTCTGAAAGCAGTTTTGATATTCCCATGACATTCTTTGGTTTAACCGCCTTATCAGTAGAGAGCATAACAAACCGCTTAACCCCGTATTCAATTGAAAACTTTGCCAGCAGTTTTGTCCCCAGATAATTATTCATAATTGCTGCCTTGGGGTTGAGCTGCATAAGAGGGACATGCTTGTACGCGGCGGCATGAAAAACTATGTCGGGCCTGTATTTTTTAAAAACACTTCTCAGCGCCTGTTTGTCTCTTATATCAATTACTATGGGAACCGTTGAAATAAAGGCGAATTTATTTCCGAGCTCCTCAAGTATCAGAAATAGATTATTTTCCGAATGGTCCGCCAGTATTATTTTCTCCGGTTTAAATCTTATTATCTGCCTGCATATCTCCGAACCTATGGAGCCGCCTGCTCCCGTAACCAGCATTACCTTATCCTTTATTTCAGAAACAACTTCGGGAATTTTTATATTTATTGCATCTCTGCCCAGAATATCCTCAATTTCTATATCCCTTACCTGATAGAGATATACCTTCCCATCAATTACCTCATAAAGACTGGGCAGGGTTTTACAAATAACCCCTAGCTCTCTTGCCCTTACCGCTACTTCTTTCCTTGCGCTGCCTGATGCCGAGGGCATTGCTATTATGACTTCATCAATAGAATAATCTTTAACTATGGACTCCATTCCTGATATTGAGCCAAGGACACTAACCCCGTGTATCCTATTTTTTATTTTTGAATAGTCATCATCCAGAAATCCTACAGGCATATACTCGCTGTCTTTTTGCCTTATCATCTCGCGGACAATCATTTCCCCCGCATCGCCCGCACCTATTATCAGCGCTCTTTTCTTTCTTGTGCTCCGGCTGCCAAACCTCAGCTCATTAAAAAACCTGTCCGAAAACTTTGATACGGTTATAAGGAGAAGGGCCAGCAGATAGTCAATAATAATTATGCCCCTGGAGAAAAATGGAAAAGAGAAATTTATTTCAATGCCAAAAAAAGATATCGGTTCACTCATAATATAAAAAATAACTGCAAGAACTACCGAGCCGAGCGTGACAGCTTCAACAATAGCAACCATATCTTTTAAAGACGCATATTTCCACACCCTTCTGTAAGTGCCGAACAGCCCCAGCATAATAAGCTTTACTATAATCACAATTACAACATACCAGGCCATATAACCTGAAAACTGTGAAAAAACCCCGGTATCTATCTGACCTCTTAAAAAAAAGGATATTACAAACGATGAAAATATTATTAATGCATCAAATGCAACCTGCCCTATTATTTTAAAAACAGATTTATTTTTCATTGGCCTATCTTAATGTATTAAGTAAAAACATAAAAAATTATCACATAAATTATTTTATTATCTCAATATAATCTTTCCCTGCTATAAATATCAAATCC
>JAYEJA010000167.1:0-6701 GCA_034660395.1 Actinomycetota bacterium | reverse complement strand
AGGTCATTTATAAAAGTACTGGCGTTTTTCTTACTGCTGGCGGGTATGTTTCTGTCTGTCTCTCCCCGCCTCCCGGCGGGGAGACTGGATAAGATCAAGAAAGAAGTTAAGAAGGATCCGGAGGAGAAGAAGAAAGGCGGTTATCACCCCATCAGTACTCACTCCAGCAGACGCGAGTCCGGTGACTACTGGCCCCCGTATTCAACCTTCAATCTCACCGTGGGGATCCCTCCTTACGCTTCGGGCTATTCATCTTCTGGAGATTATTCAAGAGATGATATCCAACTACTGGAGGGGCGCTGGAACATCACAGCCGGCTTGAATTATTTTTATGATCTTAAAGGAGATCTCGACGGATATGGTCTCTCCACCCGGTTCCGGACCCCGCTGGGAACGATTGACGGCGATATTACCCGTTTCCGGGAGAGAGTGGAGACCGGGCATGACTATCTCAATCTGTACTATCTTAATTATTGTCTCTCGTTCTATCTCCCCGACATCACTATTGATGTCGGCGCCGGTTACTCGGGGTTATGGAGTGGGAAGAACTATGACGGCTATGGCTTCCTGATCGCCGGAGAGGTATTGATCGCTGATCCCGTCCTGATAAATGTCGAAGCGAGGTATTCAGACATCCATGGAACCGGGGTGGGAGATTACCGGGCCGGGTTTGGGCTGGCCTTCCTGGGCGCTGAACTGCGCGCCCGCTACCGCTACATCCAGTTTGAGAACGCCCCCGATATCCACGGGCCGGAAGTCAGCATTGGCGTCAGGTTTTAAAAACCTATATCTGTGTTATTTGCCGGTCTGGTTCCAGAGCCTGATATTTCCTCTTTCCCCCCTTTTCTCAGAAGTATGTCTTTTCCGATTTAACATATATAATCAGAAAGTGGATATATCGCGTTATGTTTACTGTAGTGGTCGAGCTTGCTCGACTAAAAAAGGAAGCAGAGCAAGCTCTGCAACTACAGAAATTGTGGAGCGCGAACTCTTGTAAATAAATAATAGTTTATACAAATTTAAGGCACTTTCATGCCATAAGTGCTTAAATACTTAAAGATTTACCGGATTTCCTTATAAATAGAGCCATATAGCGCGTATGATAAAAACTTATAAATCCATGCTATATAATTGTGGGTAATTAATAGAAATTTATTAAGAACATAGTGGAGCCCGCGATCGGACTTGAACCGATGACCTTTTCCTTACCGAGGAAATGCTCTACCGCCTGAGCTACACGGGCTAATAATACGAACCTTTTAATCCCGGCAAGAACTACTTAAAAAAATTCTGCCAGGATTTAAAAAATATGGTGGAGGGGAGAGGATTTGAACCTCTGTAGGCATTCGCCGGCAGATTTACAGTCTGCTCCCTTTAACCACTCGGGCACCCCTCCGTCCTGGAGCCGGCGATCCGACTTGAACGGATAACCTGCTGATTACAAATCAGCTGCTCTACCAATTGAGCTACACCGGCCATATAATCCGATTAATAATTATCATCATACCGGTTGATAATGTCAAGCCGTAAGAATCTAATTTGCTCAAAAGGCATGTTATTCTCTCACTTTTTTGCAACTTTTAGATTTTTAATAGCCAGCTTTACAGCTCCTTCTACCGGGTTAACTAATCCCGGCACGAAATTGACTTTTGGAAGTGACTTTTTAAGCTTATTTATTAATGTATTTCTAAAATATTCCCTGCATTTAAATAGACCGCCTACAAATACAAGGTCAAACCTCTTATTTTCAAGCCCAAGCTTTTTTGCGACCGTTATAACTGATACGGAAGCTTCTTCCGCTTCTTCAGTAAGTATTTTCATACTTACATTATCACCCATAAGAGCAGCGGAACACACGGTTTTTGCCAGCGCGCTTATTTTAATCTTTGAGAATGGTGCATCATAAACCCAGCTTGTAAGGTCCAGAACCTTATCCAGCTTCAGCTTTTCCATTATGACTCTTGTAAGCACTGTCTTTTCGCCCCTGCCGTCATAAGACCTTACAATTGCTTTTAAAGCTTTATGGCCGACTCCATACCCGCTTCCCTCGTCTGCAAGTATATAGTCCCAGCCGCTTGCTCCTGCTGTTTTTCCTTCCTCATTTATCCCGAGGCAGTTAGAACCCGTACCTGCAATAATTACTATTCTGTTTTTACTATCGCTTCCCGCTTCCAGTCCAATTCTTGTATCATTACATATAATTGTCTTTTTTTTATCAATATAATCTTTTACCCTGTCATTGAATACAATTCTCCTGTAAATTCTTAAATCTTCGCTTACATCATTGCCTGCAAATCCAAAACATGAACTTTCGAAATGGACATCTTCAGGGTTCTCCAGATTATTTATTGCTTTTAATACACCTCTATTTAAATTCTCAACTGCTTTTTCTTTCCCCACACTTTTATAACTGCTTGCCCCGCATACGACCCTTAAAAGTTTTTCTCCGCCAAGGTCTGAAATCTGTACAGTAGTCTTTGAACCTCCGCCATCAACTCCCAGAATATATTTCATCTAAAACTCCCTGCTGTAAAATCTTGTCTGTAGTTATATCAATAATAACCAAACAAAAATTTATTAATATTATTTGAACCAATTATCTTAGTAACAACTTATAAATATTAACAGTACTATACTACATCAATATATAATATATATTAATATTAAATTTATTATTATCATTCAGCTAACCTGCAGCCGCTATTTCATTATTTTATAATGCAAGATATAAGACCTTTCAGGTTAACACATGCTATTTTGCTCCAGAGTATTATCAGTACCGGTAAAAAGGAATTTAATACTCTTTCTTATTATAATAAGTTAAACACATGCCCCTCCTGCAAATTACAATTACCCTCTGGGGAAGAGCATAATATATTCACCAATAAGAAATATTCCTTCTTCTACGCTTTTAGTCCGGCTTTTATCTTTTATATCAAATAATTATTTGCCCAATTCGGATACAGCACCTTTTCCTGCCCTTCGTGTGGCAACATCAAATATAACAGCACCGGCAAGTACAATAGCCCTTACAATATACTGGTAAGAAATGTCAACATTCATGAGTCTCATCCCGTTAGCTAATGACATCATTACCAGGGCACCGATAATCGAACCGGTAACCTTACCGATACCACCTGTTGGTGATGCGCCTCCCACGAACGCTGCCGCTATGGCATCCAGTTCAAAAAGCTGCCCTGCCTGCGTCGTTGCAGAATGCAGCCTTGATGCATATAAAACTCCGGAGAGACCTGAAAGCATACCCATTGAGGCAAAAACCGTATATGTTATCCTCTTTACGCTTATACCGCTTAATTCAGCCGCTTCCGGATTACCGCCAACAGCATAAATATGCCTGCCCAGAAAAGTCTGGTTCATTATAAAATTATATATTAAAACCACACCCAGAACTATTACGGCAGTCCATGAAAGCCCCCTAAATCCTGACAGAACCCAGGTTACACCTGCAATCAAAACTGAAACCAATACCTGCTGAATAATAAATAATTTAACATCTACTACCCTAAGAATATATTAGCTGAAATTATTTTTACACTTATTTCTTGCCTCATTATGCAGGAATAGTGCCGGGTTAAACCAGCACTATTCCTGCAGTTTCGTTTATTTGTTAACTGCTTCTATTACTTAGTCCAGACCAGTAAATTCTTCTGCATCCCAGTAACCAGAATCAACTATTGTTTCCTGTACATTATCCTGGGTTACAGTAACAACTGCTGATGGTTTTGCAGGAACTTCAATAACTCCGTTATCATAGGCGTGAGTTGCTTCCGGCTCTCCGCCTTCCAGATAAGCTATAGCAGCAGCTATAGCGTCAGCAACCAGAGTCCTTACATCCCTCAATACAGTCATTGACTGCTTTCCGTCAATTATGTACTGTACTGATGGAATTTCAGCATCCTGACCTGTTACATAATAGTCGGTTACATCACTGTCTTCTGCAAATGCATCAGCGATAGCACGTGCTGTTCCATCATTAGGTGCAAGCAGGAATACCTCGCCTTTATCAGCAGCAGTTGCCTTTGTAAGGTGATCCTCAGCAAGACTGCCAGCAGTGTCAAAATCCCACTCGGTTGTAACCTGGCCGATTATATCACCCATTTCATCACGGGTCAGTGTAGCTGTATCCTGAAGTGCAACAGCTTCGCTTGAATTTATAATTCTGAATGTGCCGTCAGCAATCTTTGGCTGAAGAACATTCCATGCACCCTCAAAGAAGAGGAAAGCATTGTTATCTGAAGCAGCTCCGGCATACAGGTAAAGTGGATTATCGGTACCACTTGCCTGGTCAACCAGGTACTGTGCCTGTGCCTCACCAACAGCAACGCTGTCGAAGGTTACATAATAATCAACTGCGTCTGTGTCCGTTATCAGACGGTCATATGAAACTACCTTTATGCCTGCATCTCTTGCTGCTTCGGCACTTGATGCAGCAGCGGTGCTGTCATGCGGACAAATTATCAGGACTTCAACACCCTTGGTAACCAGGGCTTCAACATTCTCCAGCTCCTTTGCAGAAGAGGACTCGCTGAACAGGATTTCTACGTCATAACCTTCTTCGGCAAATTTCTCTTGAAACCTTGCTTCATCCTGTATCCATCTTGGCTCTTCCTTTGTCGGAAGAACTACACCAACGGAACCAGATATATCATCTCCGTCGCCGTCTGAGTCTGCATCTGCGTCAGCGTCGGCATCGGCATCTGCATCGGCTGTTACTCCGTTAGCTTCTTCACCATCTGTCTTACAGGCAACACCTGCAAACAGCAGTGATATAACAAAAATTACTGAAAGTGATAAGATTAATATTCTTTTCAATTTAGCTTCCTTAGCTTTGTTCTTTTACCCATATCGTACTGGTGTTAGCGAATTTCTCTCTAATTATCTAATTCTCACCTCCTCTCCAATAAAATTAGGTGCCTTGTTATTATTCGCCTCCTTTCCGTAACATACATGCTATTTTATATTATTTTATTTAAAATTTACATATCCTGTTCAACCCTGAAAGGAAATTCCTTCACAAGCGTGGATTCAATCGCATTTAATGATGCTCCCCTTACGCAGGTATCACCGCCAAGTGAAGACACTTTGATATCAGGTATAACAAAAGGTACTGATTTTTTAATCTTCTCTTTAATCGGATTGATAAATAATTTACCCAGCTCCGGCAGATTGAAAATATCACCGCCAAGTACAACCAGCTGGGGATTTACAATTAAAATCAGGTTAATTATTCCTATTGTTAATATTTCTACCATATCGGTTATGATATCATTGGCAAGTTTATCATCTTTAAGAGCTGCCTTGCATACTATGGACGGAGTTACCTTATTGATATCGCCACCTGCCATATCCATAATTATGGTTTTTCTCCCTCTTTTAATCTCATCTACTGCTCTCCCCTTTATACTCCTTATAGATGAATGCTCCTCCAGGAATCCCCTGTCCTTTATCTTGTAGTTCAATTTTTTTGAATTTGCTATAGTGAACCCTATCTCACCTGCGGAACCGTCGGAACCCCTAACCAGCCTATCATCAATCATAATCCCCGAACCAATACCGTTACTTATTTCTATAAATATGATATTGCCATATTTTTTCCCATCGCCATATTGCTTCTCTCCCATTGCGGAAAGATTAGCATCGTTTTCAACAAATACAGGGATATCAAATTCCTTTTCTATAATATCTTTCAGCCCCAGGTCCTTCCATTCCCAGCCCTTATAATAATTGGTGCTTAAAACTTTCTCAGTGCTGATATCAATAGCAGCAGGGACCCCAATGCATATAGCTTCTATTTTAGATGAAGCAGTCTTTAGGCTGGTCTTACTTTTCCTTACAAACTCTTTTGCCTCGGAAACAATTTTTTCTACTGATTTCTTATTTTTTAAAATTACAGAGCCCATATATTTATCAATCATTTCACCTTTCAGATTGGCAAGAGCCATTCTCAGTCTTTCTTTTCCCAGATCTATTCCCAATACAAAAAATTTATTCTTATTAATTACAAGGGGTGTTGGTCTCTTCCCTCTTTTTGTTTTAACTCTTTCAGTTTCAACTACATATTCCTTTTCTATCAATTTTTCTATAGTTCTTGAAACTGCAGGAGCACTGATTCCCAGATCCTTTGATATCCTGGCTCTTGAGATTGGGCTTTTTGTGCGTATATAATTAAATATTATCGACATATTAATTGTCTGCTGCAAACCTGGATTTGCAGTGCCCAAAAAATATAAAGACCTATTCATTTGAATTACCGATTATTACTTACTTAATGTTATTAATTTCTCAACAAATTATAGCAGAATAAACTTTTTAAGCAACAGTCCGAATCGCCACACTTAAAATATAATTGGAATAATATTCTTTCGAATAATTAATAAATACCAATAATACAACAATGGAGCCAAGTTAAACTGAATAAGCTGCCACTCTTAAAGAAAAGGGTAATGAAGCCTTTCAAGCTAATAATTATAATGAGGCAATCAATTTCTATACCTAAGCAATAAGTTTAGTTTCAGATGACCATACATACTATGGCAATCGTTCTTCATGCTACCTTATGTTAAAGAGATATAAAGATTGTATTAAAGATTGTGAAATTGCACTATAAATAAACAGTAAGTTCTCGAAGGCCTTCCCAAGATTAGCTAGATGCTATATGGCTTTAGGTGAAATTAACCGTG
>JAYEJA010000166.1:0-6746 GCA_034660395.1 Actinomycetota bacterium | reverse complement strand
CATACTTCGGCTTATATCCAATAAAACAAAGAAGTTGCTTTCCTGTTCGGGTATAACGCTTTATTTACTGAGTGATGATGGGAAGTATCTTGTAATACAGGAGACAAATGTTACACATACCCAGAAAAGAAAAATAAAGGAATTAATTAAGATTAATATTCCCCGGGTAAAGTTACCATTGGTAAAGGGGAGCTATTATTATAAGGCGTTAAAAAAAAGGAAACCTGTAATTATAAATGATGACGAAGAGATAAATAAGATTATAAGTGAATTTATTACAGTTATACCTGAGAAAAAAAAGGTATCAAGAAGGTCAATTAAAAAACTTATCCCGGCTATTAATAAGATTCTTAATATAAAATCAGTTATGATTGTTCCTCTTATTTCGGATGGTGATGAGATAGGGGTAATTGATTCTTCTGGAAAAAGTGTCTTTACTGATTTTGATTTGGAAAGAGTTAAAACTATTTCCAGTCAGCTGGCGGTTGCAATAAAAAGAAAGAAAATAGAGGAAGAATTGACGAATGCCCATACTGAACTAAATCAAATTTTTGATGTTTCCGTAGACAGTATAGTAGCTATAGACAGGGATTTTAATATTATAAAAATGAACAAATCATCCAGAGATTTGTTTGGCATTAATAAAAAAGATGCAATGGGAAAGAAATGTTACGAGGTAATTAAAGGTGAGGAGTGCCATACTAAAAATTGCTTTCTTAAAAGAGTTTTAAATGGAGAAAAAACTATCAATGAAAAAGTTGAGAGAGTAAATAAGCATGACAAAAAAATTACCTGTGATTTAGTTTCGAAACCAATCTATAGTAAGGAAGGCAGAATTAAAGTAATTATTGAGGGTTATAAAGATATAACACTGCAGGAAAAAGCTTTTGAAAAAATAAAGGAAGATGAAAATAAATTCAGGGAGCTTTTCAATAATATGAGCAGCGGCGTGGCGGTTTATGAACCGGTTAATGGTGGAAGCGACTTTATAATAAGGGATTTTAATAAAGCTGCAGAAGAAATTGATAACACTAAAAGGAAGAAAGTTATTGGAAAGAGCGTCCTCAAGGCCTTTCCAGGTATTAAAGAATTTGGTCTTTACGATATTTTTAAAAGAGTTTATAAGACAGGAAAGCCCGAGAAATATCCTGTGCGTTTTTATAAAGATAACAGGATAACCGGATGGAGGAGAAATTATGTCTATAAACTGCCTTCCGGAGAAATAGTGGCAGTATATGATGACCTGACCAGGGAGAAAGAAGCTGAGAAGTTACTGAAAGATAGCGAGGAATTCAGTTCCAGTTTGATGGAGAATTCACCTAATCAGATAGTAGTTTTTAATTCAGATTTTTCCATAAGATATGTCAATAAGGCAATGGAGAATCTTATCGGGATTAAATCAGATAAATTAACCGGCAAAAAACCGCCTTATCCGTGGTGGCCCAAGAAAAAGATTAAAGAATACAGGGAGAAGTTTGATGAAGTATTTAGGGAGGGCTGTATAAGGAAGGAATGCCGTTATGTGAATAAGATGGGAGTTGGATTCTGGGTGGAAGTTTATTCTAAACCGGTATTCAGCGGCAGGGAGCTGGAATATGTAATAATGAACTGGTTTGACATAACGGATAGAAAGATAATTGAAAAAGATCTTAGAAGAAGTTACGAAAGGCTTCAGAGAACTCTGGAAAGTGTTATAAATACACTGGCATCTCTGGTAGAGAAGAGAGATCCCTATACTTCAGGTCATCAGAAAAGGGTAGCCAAACTTTCGGTTGCTATAGCCCGTGAACTTGGATTGAGTAATGAAACAATTGAAAGTATAAGACTGGCAGCAATTATTCATGACATTGGCAAGATAAACATACCTGCTTCAATCTTAACCAAGCCGGGTAAACTAACAGATATCGAATTCAGCTTGATTAAAACGCATGCGCGGACAGGATATGAAATGATTAAGAATATTGAGTTTCCAATGCCTATTGCAAAAATGATACTGCAGCATCACGAAAAGATGAACGGCTCGGGATATCCGCAGGGACTAAAAGGGGAAGAAATAATGCTTGAGGCCAGAATACTAACGGTGGCCGACGTTGTTGAAGCCATGTCATCCGATAGACCTTATCGTCCTGCTCTTGGCATAGAAGTTGCACTTGAAGAAATTGAGAAGAACAAGGGTAAATTGTATGACTCCAGGGCAGTAGATGCGTGTGTCAGGGTTATAGCCAAAAGGGGATTTAAGTTCAATTGATTTTTAGCTTTTGCTAATTGGCGTAAAAAATATATTTTCTAAAATAGCTGTAGTGCCTGAAGGTAAGGGATGGGAAAACGAAAACTATTTAAAATTCTGGGAATTCTGGCTTTAATATTTCTGATGGGCACCTCTCTTATGTGCAATTGGTGCAGTTCGGGAGAAGAAGAGGAGAAGGGACCGGAAGCTGGTGATTCTGAAAGTCAGGGCAATGTAGGAGATGAAGGAGCGGCAGCAGAAGGAGATGGAAAGGATTCGGTAGAAAATGGTGAAGAGGAGCCTGCCGGAGATGAAGCAAGCGGAGTTTCAGAAGAAGAAGAGGAAGAAGAAGCTGAAGAAACAGCCGAAGCTCCCACTGTAACCCTGGAGATATATGAGGGCCCGGAACCCTTCGGGAACAGCTACGGATTCGCTGGAACTTTCATGGGAGTGTAACAGAAGTCCCGTTATATCCGAAATAACCCTTATGGGTAGCCACTATACGGACCAGGATTACACGGTTTCGGTTAGCGCCAGTGACCCCGATGGTGACAATTTAAGTTATGAATGGAGTACGACAGGGGGTTTGATAGATGATATTCATAATAGTTCGATAGTATGGACCACTCCTTCAAATGATGGATTCTATAATTTAAGTGTAATTGTAAGTGACGGAAAGGGCGAAACAGCTGCTAAAACCGAGACTGTTGAGATTTTACCGTCACAGCCCCCGCCTATTTTAAACGCAGACTTAAGTATCGTTACAAATGAAGGCGGAGATTTGAGCAATAAACCCTCCGTTTATATCGGGTCAATCCATCGTGTGGGTGACTGTTTAAATAACTATGCTTATAAGGGAGTAATCAGCTTTGATATTACCGGCTTTTCGGGGGCCAGTATAAACTCTGCAAAACTGACTGCCGGCTCCAATAACCAGCAGGGGAGCCTTTCCTCTTTTAAACCGCTGTATATTCTTTCGGTAAACTGGGGTGTGGGTCAACCTTCGGATTTTGATATGGCAGGTACGTATATGGCACAGGTAAGTTATCATGATTTTATATGTACTTCGCCTGAATTAAAAAATGAGATTCAAAAAGCTATAGATAATGGGGAGCAGAGATTCCAGATTATGCTTTATTTCAGCGGGATGCTTACGGATAACGATAACGATTTCGATATGTGGATATATAATGATTCTGATATAAGCTTAAATATCGTGTATAACCCCTGATATTTATTCTAATGCGGCTTGCATATATTTTAAATTTTTTCTTATTTATATTGTTAGAACAGCTGCCAGGTAGTTTCCCCGTCACCCTCCTGGAATGAATAAAATAATTTTTCCCATTTTATTATTCTATGCGGATTTATATAAAATATGTAATTGATTATATATGCAAATGTATATATAATTGAAACATGTTATTTAAACTGGACAGCTTTGCATTGACCGGAATTGATGCAGTAAAAGTTTCGGTAGAGGTGCACATTACCAGGGGACTTCCTGAATTCATAATAGTCGGTCTTCCCGGAAAGGCGGTAAATGAATCAAGGCAGAGAGTAAAATCTTCAGTAATTAACAGCGGATTTGACTTCCCGGTAAAAAAAATAATTGTAAATCTCTCTCCTGCTAATATAAAGAAAGAAGGTTCTTTCTATGACTTGCCTATAGCGCTTTCAATTCTTTCGGCAGGCGGGCAGATAAAATCGGATATAACACGGGAATCTTGTTTTGTAGGTGAGCTTTCCCTTGATGGAAGCATTAATCCGGTAAAAGGCCTTATTTCTATGGCGGAGGAAGCAAAAAAAAATGGTAAGAAGTTCTTTTTTGTACCTTATGGGATAGCCAATCAGCTTTCCTTTATTTCGGGTTTAAAAATAATTGCGTGCAGAAATCTTTTAGAAGCCGCGGAGGCACTTTCAGGAAATGATAAATTAAGGAAATTTGCGTATAAAAAAGCTGCCGGCAGGAGAAAGTTTGTTGATTACGGCTTTGATTTTAGTGATGTGAAAGGTCAGCTCAGAGCAAAAAGAGCGCTGGAAATAGCTGTTGGGGGAAGGCATAATATTATGCTTATAGGTCCCCCGGGAAGCGGAAAAACGATGCTGGCAAGAAGAACTGTTACGATAATGCCTGATTTAAACACGCAGGAATGCATAGATGTTACAAGGATTTATAGCCTGAAGGAAAAAGATGTAAGCAGCCTTATACAAAAAAGGCCTTTTAGAAGTCCCCATCATACCATAAGCAGGATAGGGCTTACAGGAGGGGGTACAAACCCAAAACCCGGCGAGATAAGCCTTTCTCATAAGGGAGTGCTTTTTCTGGATGAATTTTCCCAGTTTCCACGAAATTATATAGAAGATTTAAGGCAGCCGCTGGAAGACAAAAAAGTAACGATTACCAGAAATAATTTTTCCTATGGCTTTCCCTGTAATTTTATGCTGATAGTGGCAACCAATCCATGCTATTGCGGATATTTTGGAGATGATAGAAAAAAATGTATCTGCAGCTTGAGTGAAATTAAAAGATTCTGGAAAAAAATGTCCGGTCCGGTTATGGATAGGATTGACATGAGGGTTGGTATAAATAGATTGCCGGAAAAAAGTTTTATAAATAAAAAAGATGGCGAGAGTTCGGATAATATAAGAAGGCGTGTTAGCGGATGTATAGAGATTCAGAGCAGACGGTTCAGAGGGAAAAATATAAGTTACAATTCAGAGATCGGGATAAATATTATAAGCAGGTGGCTTGAAAAGGATAAGAAAATAAGAAGTCTTATTTTTAAAATTTCGAAGAGATATAATTTAACGGCAAGAGGGATGGTTAGCGTATTAAAGGTATCCCGGACCATAGCTGACCTGGAAGGAAGTAACTCTATAAAGGAACATCATATTATTGAAGCTGTTAATTACAGGGTAAGTTTTAATCATCATCTTAATAGTTATATAAATAGATTATGAAAATAGATAAAACCATTAGGGAAATATTGTATGTGCTTTTTGAGAAAGGAGTTAGAGCTTCAAGATTTATTGACGTGTACAGGAAAAAGAATGGGAACATTGATAATACTTTAAAATATTTCTTAAAGTATAGTGAATTAAAACTTGAATATAAAAAGAGGGGTTTAGATGAAAGAAGCGGGAAATGCAGCAGCAGGTCCTGCAGGGAAATAATTGATTTCATTTTGAAAAGAAAAATAGGACTGCTTGAAATTGGCAGCGATGATTACCCCGAACTTTTAGAGAAGATACATCTGCCGCCTCCTGTATTGTTTTATAAGGGCAGTAAGATAAAAAAAATGGAATTTGCAATTGCTGTTGTAGGAAGCAGAAAATATACGAACTATGGTAGGGATGTGGCAGGTTATATAAGCAAAAGCCTATCCGGGGCGGGCATAACCGTGGTAAGCGGGCTTGCAGCCGGGATTGATAGTTTTGCCCATAAGGCTGCGGTTAAAGAGAAAGGAGGCAGTATTGGTGTACTGGGATGCGGTATCGATATGGTATATCCCCCGGAAAATAAATTTCTATATGAAAGCATCCCGGGGAATGGAGCTATAATAACTGAATTTTTGCCGGGAACGCCGCCACTTAAATCAAATTTTCCGGTCAGGAATAGGATTATAAGCGGACTCTGCAGCGGTGTAGTAGTCGTAGAGGCAGGAGAAAGAAGCGGTGCAATTATAACCAGTGAGATGGCGTTAGAACAAAACAGGGAGGTTTTCGCAATTCCGGGTAATATTTTTAATCCTGCAAATAAGGGGTGTCATAAATTAATTAAACAGGGCGCAAAACTGGTTGAGAAAGTTG
Organism: Actinomycetota bacterium; assembly: GCA_034660395.1. Classification (GTDB taxonomy): domain Bacteria; phylum Actinomycetota; class Humimicrobiia; order Humimicrobiales; family Humimicrobiaceae; genus JAQVEM01. The sequence continues at coordinate 706 of JAYEJA010000166.1, read as the reverse complement.
ATGATATACTGGAGGAATTATCAGGATACAGGGATAAAATTATAAATCTGGATAAAGAAACGGGTAGCATCTACAATAAATATAAAAGGAGAGATTTTAATCTTTCTGATAATGAATTAAAAATATATAATCTTTTAGGTTATAAGCCGAAGAGTATGGAAGAAATAGTGGGGTATTCGGGGGTAGATTTGAGAATTGTCCTGAATGCAATTGCATCACTTGAAATGAAGCGGCTGGTAAGGGAAGATAGTTTTAATAAATATGTTAGAATATTTTAGATTTTATATTAGAATAATATTATTGAAAATGTAAAATTTATTTAATTTTTATAAGGGGATTATATGGGATTATTTAGAAGGAAAAAAATAAAAAGGCCCAAGAGTACACTCGGTATGGCATTATACCAATATGATAATATCCTGGAGAGAGATTTAAAAAAAATACTTAATAGAATGGCTGCGGGTAAAAATCTAAATGGGGCAAGAACAGGTGTAGTTATAGAACGCGCTATGGAGAAGTTTGACGGTATCTCGGGGGAGTTATCAAAAGATAAATTAAAAGTTGATTACCGCTCGGATAAGATAAGATACAGGATTATTGAAATGATTGATAAGCTCAGGGATGTGCTGAAAGAAGCAAAGGATAATAGCTTTTTATCGCCGGCCGGCGAAGAAGCCGGAGGTTCCGGCAAATTAGAGGAAGCGGA
>JAYEJA010000165.1:0-6817 GCA_034660395.1 Actinomycetota bacterium | reverse complement strand
GTTAAATAGGTGTTTTATGATTCGTGGTTTTTTGTGTAAAAAATCTGAATTTTATGAATTGCTTTTTAATTTTATTTAGAGTCTGATAAATCATTTTTTAATTAATATTTCTATTAAAAAATTAAATTATAAACGCGAGTTTATTGATTAATAGAAATGGATAATGTACAATTTTTACATAATACTAAATGAAATTTATAAAAGAATTGAATAAATGGATAAAGAAAATGGTGCCATTTTTTTTCACTTTTTTAATTTTTAGTTTTTTCTCCAGCCCATTTTTTACTCAAAAAATTGAAGCGCAGAATGGATATCTTACTCCACCAGGTGTGGAGGGCGAACTTGCCTACATTGCTTTTCCGGTAGAAATTACAGTTGATGGTGACTTAAGTGACTGGGAGAATATAGAACGCATCAAGGTGGATACCGGTCCTTATGCATCAGGGGATCCCGATGATAACGGTATTTTCGATTTTGCCATATGTGCGGATATGGAGAATGTTTATATCAGTATGACTATGCCTGATAAAAAAATAATCGGGGGAATGCATGGGACTGAATACTGGAATGAGGATTCTTTTGAATTCTATTTTAACTTTACGGACAATCTGGATACAACTATGTATAAAGATGGTATAGTCCAGATTAATGTTAATGCTACAAACCTGGAAAAAGACAGCCCTGAGAATCTTTCGCTGAGCGGGACACGATGCAAAGAAGAAAACCCGCCGGTTACAGGATATGCTTTTTATACTGATGATGGATGGGGCATTGAAGTAGCTTTTAGTCTGGAAGAATATATAACACCTGTCCATGGTCTTGCAATTGGTCTCCAGATGAATGCCAATGGTGCTACGGAAAGAGATAGGGATTCTAAATTAATATGGTCAAAATATGATGTTTCAGATAATTCCTGGCAGAATCCGCGTCTTTTTGGAACTGCCGTATTTTATGAAAAAGGAAAGGGTGATATCCCGGAGCCACCAGAGAGAAATCTTCCTGCAGTAATAGAGAAGGAAACTATTCCAATGGAAGACCTTCCAATTATAAGGGTTAACCAGGTGGGTTATTTTCCAGACGGCCCGAAAATAGCGGCTATGCTTTCCGATAGTGAGACCCCTCTTGAATGGGATCTGGTTGATGAAGACGGAACTGCGGTTTTAAGTGGTGAGACAGAATATCTGGGATTTGACAGCTCTTCATGGGATTATCTTCACGGGATTGATTTTTCTGAATTTTCAGGAATTGGGACTAATTTTATTATAAAAGTGGGAGATTACGAGAGTTTTCCTTTTGATATAAAGGAAGATATATATAACCGGTTGAAAGTGGATGCATTGCATTATTATTATTACAATAGGACTGGTATTCCACTGGAAGAAAAGTATGCAGGAGAAGAGTGGGAAAGAAATGCCTTTTATCTTTCGGATAGCAGCATAAAGCCATTTAGCGGAAAGGATTTGGAAGACAATTTCTGGCCTGAAAGGGATTATACCCTTGACGCGGGAAAGGGATGGATGGATGCTGGTGATTACGGCAAGTATGTTGTCAATGCCGGCATATCCGTATGGACGCTTCTAAATCTTTATGAGAGAAACCCGGAAAATTTTAAGGACGGCTCTGTCAGTATACCTGAAAATAAAAACGATGTACCCGACATACTTGATGAAGTCAGATGGGAAGTTGATTTTATGCTGGGAATGCAGGTGCCTGCTGGTCAACCTGATGCCGGTATGGTCCATCATAAACTTCACGAGATGGAATGGTCGCCCCTTCCATATATAGCACCTGAGACAACAGACAATAGATATGTTTACGTACCTTCTACGGCTGCTACATTAAATCTGGCAGCAACTGCGGCAATGTTCTCAAGACTTATTGAACCTTATGACCATGAGTATTCCGAAAGTTGTCTTGAAGCAGCCGAGAAAGCCTGGCAGGCGGCAAATGACAACCCTGTTTTTACATACGGCAATATACCGGGAGATGGTGGTGGAAATTATGATGATGTCTCTATAGATGATGAATTTTTCTGGGCTGCTACCGAACTATTTATAACAACAGGAAATGCAGAATACAGGGAGTATATTGAAATGTATTTAGATCCTCAAAAACCAAATAAGATTCTGCTTGACAGGGATTTTCCAATTTCCTGGGATAAGGTAGGTGGGCTTGCGATGTTTTCACTGGTTGTTTCTGGAAATGGTATAGATAAGGAAATAATGTCAAATATAAAGAGCAGGATTCTGGAAAGCGCAGATATTTATTTAAAACAGATGAGTTTGGAAAAATACTCAGTTCCCATGGTTAATTATTACTGGGGCTCAAATTCGCAGGTTTTAAATAAGATGATTGTCATGGGTTATGCATATGACATTACAGGGGAAGATAAATATATTGATTCAATATCGATAAGCATGGACTATATCCTGGGAAGGAATGCTTTATGCAAAAGTTTTATTTCCGGTTATGGTGAAAATCCAATGATGTATCCACATCACAGATGGTGGGGGAATAATCCTCCTGTGGAACTTCCGGCCCCACCCTCTGGAGCTATTGCAGGCGGTCCCAATCAGGAAGCCAGTGATGACGGAGTTTCGCATTTTGTAGATGAAGTCAGTCCGGTAAAAAGATATATAGATGATTCTAAATCATATTCGACCAATGAGGTAGCAATAAACTGGAATGCTCCACTGGTATGGATTACATCTTTTATGGACGAGAAATATAATAGTGATAATGGTGTTCCGGTGGTTAGAGCAGGAGCAGAAGAGAAGGAAAGTTCCTTTAATATTATAAGTTATATTATCAGGTACAGTAAATATATTCTTGCCGGTTTAATAATTATTCTGGCAGCTGTTGCCATGGCATTGATTTTTAAACAATCACAAAAAAGGGAAAAGACTAAAAAATAAAAGAAATTATATTAATTCATAAAAAAAGTTATAATCTGTAATCTGTGTTTATTTACAGCTTTTTTGGATGGTAACGGATTATAACTTTTACTTTATACCTTTATTCTTTTAAAGCTCCCACAGTTATTCCGCTTATAATATATTTTGAGAAAAACATGAAAGCTATTAGTATCGGTATAACTGAAATTGCCACTGCAAGGTATTGAGCACCGAGATTTTGCTTATAAGTACCTTTCACCAGAGCTATCAATATCGGTAATGTGAATTTATCTTTATCGAATAACAAAATTAAAGGTGATAGGTAGTTATTCCAGGAGAATATAAAGTTTAAAATCGACATTGTAGCAACCCCGGGCATTATTATGGGTAATACTATTCTATTAAAAGTATAAAATCCGCTGCTTCCATCTACTCGTGCTGCTTCGAGAAGTGACTCGTGGACATTTGCATCTATATACATTTTTAAAAAAAATACGGTGGCAGCATTTGCAACTGTTGGTAAAATTAGAGCCCAGAATGTGTTTATTATATGAATTTTTGCAGTCAGCTGGTAGTAACCAATAAGTCCCAGCTGTATAGGTATCATCATGGTTGCAAGAATAAACCAGAATAAAAATTTATTGCCTCTAAATTTAAATTTTGAAAAAGCATAAGCAGTCAGAGCGCCGAAATATCCGGAAAGTATTGTTGAAGGAATGGCTACTATCAGGCTATTTTTAAAACCCTGCCATATGTCCATTGAAACCATCATGCTTTTATAATTCTCTATAAGAGCATTACCGGGTATTAGAGTTATTCCCATATTAATTTCCTGGGTGGAGCGGGTTGCATTAATTAACATTATATAAAATGGGGTAAAAGTGATAACGGCAATTATTATAAGAATTAAGTAAAGAAAAAACCTGCCGGTAAATTCTCCTGCATCAAATCTTTTTGTTCTTTTGTTACCTCTCATTTTTTAGCTCCTCTGATACCTTTTTGACTTTCAACATCACTTCTGGTCATTGACCTGAAAATTATTATTGAAAATATTATTACTATAAAGAATATAGCAAATGCAACTGCAGCTGCATAACCACGCTGCCTGCCGCCCGTGAAGCCCATCTTGTATAAATGCATAACCATTGTAAGTGTGGAGTATAAAGGACCTCCTGTTCCAAGATTCTGTCCTTCACCGATTACAAACGGGATATCAAAATTATTCATGCCTCCAATTAAAGAGGTCACCAGTACGTAAATCATTACCGGTTTTATCTGCGGAACAGTGATTTTCCAGAAAGATTGTCATGCGTTTGCTCCATCAACAGCAGCAGCGTCGTAGTAGTTTTTCGGGACGGCTACCATGGCAGCCATGAATAGGATCATACTGTGACCAAACCACATCCACCACAGTATTACGGAAACGGCTGTGCTTGTCCAGACAGGACTGGCCAGAAAGTGTATCTTCTGGTCTTCAGGTATTATTCTAAACACTATCAGGATCTGGTTAATTGCTCCGCTCTGCCATCCAAGGAGTATGTTAAACAATATTCCGACTGATGCTGCTGTTACCAGGTTTGGTAAGAAATAAGCTCCCCTGAAAATATCCTTGCCTCTTATTTTACTCCTGGTGAGTATAGTTGCCAGACCTAGGGCAAATATAAGCTGTGGAATGAAATTCAATATCCATATCCTCCAGGTGTTCCATATTGATTTTAAGAAAAACTTATCCTGGAAGAGTCTTATGTAATTGCTAAGCCACACAAAATCACCATCGGGATTCGCAGTGCTTAAATTTGTAAAACTTAAATAAAATGTGTACAGAATGGGGTAGAGCTGAAGTGATATAAAAACTAAAAAAAAAGGGTATTATAAAAAAATATCCATAGTTATCTCTGTTTGATAAAAATTTTCGCATCTTTAAATTTCTTAGCTAAGATCCTTTTTGTTATTATATCATCAGGGACATCATTTATTAAGTAATGTCCCTGATAGCAATGCCGCCTGTGAAGGAGGCTAGACATTCAGTTCAATTATCTATTCAACTGAAATTTCCGGGAACAATGAAGCTACTTCATCTTTAAAAGCTTGTATTGCTTCATCTTTAGTTAGATTTCCATTATAGTATTCACCGAGTTGAGTAAGGAATGCGTTCTGGATGTCTTCGTCATACTGGGTAACTCTTGCAGCCCAGCCTGAATCGCTTAGTGCCAGAGCTTCCTCGTAGAAATACTCATAATGATTCTGTCCACCCAGTGATTCTCTTGCAAAATCGCCTTTGATTTCTTCGATAACAGCTGTGTCTGATACAAAATCGCCTGAATCAAGAGCATATTCTTTGAGGAATTCTTTATCTGTGGTCATGAATTTAACGAATTCCCAGGCAAGATCTTTCTTTTCACTTTCCTTATAGATACCAAGCCAGGTACCGCCCCACATATAAGAACCAGGACCATGTGCAAGAGCTACATCACCAAAGGCGTATTCTACGCCTTCTTCAGGCTCTTCGGGTTCAGTAATTGCAGGTTCAATTACAAAGAATAAGCCCCAGGTTGGCATAACATAGCTTAATACGTTACCATTCATTCCTGCAAACCATTCACCTGACCACATATCCATCTTGGCGTCCAATCCCTCGTCTCTAATAGTTTTTGCGTCATCCATATAATCAAGAACTATATCTTCTATTACCAGCTTTCCATCTACTACCCATGGCTGCTTCTTATTAAAGAAGTATAGTCTCTGAATATCACTTGGGCCAGGAATTAAAGAAGCACCTGTTTCGTCCTTTAATGTCCTGCCCATTTCTATAAATGCATCCATGTCTGTCATAAGTGCTGAGACCTCATCTGGTTCAGACACACCAAAGGCTTCTTCAGCCAGACTTCTCTTGTAGAAAATAGCACCTGCAGTTGACTGATAGGTCAGAGCTCTCAGGTTTCCATCTTCATCTCTTGCGAAGTCTTTAACATAATCAAAGTGGTCTTTGGCTACTTCGTCTGCATTGTATGGTGCAGCAGAAAGATTTTCCCAGACATCCTGTACTATCCATTTCATCATCCAGGCCTGCTCACCAACAAATACATCAGGTACGCCCGTTCCTGTTGCGAAGGCAGATTCCAGTTTTTCAACAATTTCACCGCTTGGAATTTTAGTGTCTGTTACAGTGATGTTAGGATACTTTTCTTCAAACATTGGAATCATGGTGCAAATTCATCGTTGAAATGCCAGACAGTAATTTCACCTTCAAAACTTGCGGGGTCTACTACTTCTTCTTCTGCCTCTTCAGTTACCTCTTCTTCTGCCGCTTCTTCTTCTACTTCTTCCTCAGCTGCAGGTTCTTCAGCTTCTCCCTTACAGCCTACTATAGAAAATACTGTAATAACCGATATAACAACTAGCCATAAAAATACTTTTTTCACTTTTGGACCTCCTTTATAGAATTAATAGTATCAAATGATGGCTTAAAAAACAGTAAGTAAATATTCACCTCCTTTATACATAAACACGTGTTTATAAACTTGTGTTCACAATTCTACAACAAGCTTTTTGTTCAGTCAAGTAATTAATATTGTGGTAAGATAAATAGTTTTAAAATAATATTATTAAATAAAAGGAGATTATTTATAATTATTTGATATTCATAAATTCAAAGTTAATTAAAATTTTAATTTTATTATTTGATAGGTGTAAAATAGTTAAAAAAATTAATTAAAAAATAATAAAAGTTTGGAGTGACCCCATTGGGTTAGACACGTTGTTAACTAAAAGTAGTTAAGTTAGAATAACTGATGAGAGAGATACTGTCAAATGTTGTGGATGAGAGTCCACATATCCTCCAATAGTTCACTATGCAGCCACCTCCTCCGCTAGTTCTCCATCAATAAATTTCTTATTCTCCAGCACCTTCAGTATCAACTTAT
>JAYEJA010000164.1:0-6986 GCA_034660395.1 Actinomycetota bacterium | reverse complement strand
ATAACTATCTGGCTTAAATATTCAGAATTTACTTTTTTAATACAACTCATTTTATATATATTCTCGGAATCCTCTTCTTAATCATGCACACCACTTCATAATTTATTGTTCCCATCATCTCTGCTATATCCTCTGCAGTTATTTTTTCTTTTCCAGATTCACCTATCAGTACTGCTGTATCGCCGGGGCTTATATTTTCATTATCCGCAATATCAGTAATATCCAGCATGAACTGGTCCATGGTTACATTACCCGCTACCTGCGCGGGTTTTCCGTTGATTAAAACCTTTGCCTTATTGGAAAGCAGTCTTGAATACCCATCTGCATAACCGACAGGTACTGTAGCTATAACGCTTTCCTTTTTAGTTTTAAATGTCCCGCAATAAGAAATGGGAGAGCCCTCCGGAACGTTTTTCACAAAAGAAATCCTGGCTTTAAGACTAAGCACCGGTTTCAAATCCAGCACTGCTTTTTTTACATCGGGGTCAATCCATTTGTTATAATCATAATCATAGGGATTCAGCCCATAAATGGAAATCCCCGTTCTTACCATATCAAGATGCATATTTCTATATCTAAAAAAAGCGGGGCTATTCGCGCAGTGGTAAAATTTAACAGGTATCTTATCAGCTTTTACCTTATTTACAGCTTCTTCAAACCTCTGCCACTGCAATTGCGTATAGGAATCTTCCCGTATGCCTGCACATGCGCAGTGTGTTGAAATACTTTCAAGCTTTAAATACGGCAACCTTGAAATTTTTAAAATCTGTCCGGGCGCATCCCTAAAATTTATTCCTATCCTGTTCATTCCGGTATCTATATTAATGTTAACACCCGCACTCTTTCCGGCTCTCTTACACTCTCTTGAAATAACTTTAGCCGACCTGTATGCATTTACAGCCAGTATAAGGTTTTTATCTATAGCTTCCTCCAGCGTCTCATGGGGACTTTCACCCAGCACATAGATAGGAGCGGTAATACCCGACTTTCTCAGCTCTACCCCTTCTTCAACCAGTGCCACTCCCAGCGCATATGCTCCACTTTTTATCGCCTGCCTTGAAACTTCGACCGCCCCATGCCCGTAGGCATCAGCTTTAACTACCGCCATTACCCTGACATTCCCGGAAGCCGGGTAAGACCTTATTATTTTGATATTATAAGAAAGATTGGATAAATTAATTTCAGCCCAGGCATATCTTTTATTAATAACGGGACTATTTTCCATAATATCTTTTAAACCAAACAATATTTCTCTAAACCATTGACTTTACGATATCAGCTCTTGTAATTATTCCTATAATGTTCCCCCCATCATCCATAACGGGGACCCTGTTAATATTATATTTTATCATTATATTTGAAATCTCACTGACAGGTGTATCTTTTTTGACTGTCCTGACCTTCTCAGTCATAATATCTTCCACTTTTGTTCCCAGATACTTCTTAAGGTTTCGTTTGAATTTATTCAGGCTTTCAAGATAAATAATGCTGTCAAGCAATTGAAAATAGCGTGGAAAATGGAGATCGGCATCTTTAACGATAAGGTCTCCTTCAGTAACAATCCCTGCAAGTCTGCCGTCATCGTCCAGGACAGGAACACCGCTAATATTATTTTTTATTAACAAATCAGAGAGTTTTTTTATTGATTCATTTTTATTTATGGTAATTACTTCCTTTTTCATAATATCTTTTGCTAAGGTCTCCGGCATTTTCATCTCCATTCGCAACTAATAATATTCTTTATATAATTTTAAAAGTGCTTTTTTAATATTTTATCTTTTCTATCTCAAGAAAAACTCTTTTTATACCCTCCAAAAGATCTGTTGCCGTAAGGGAAGTCCTGCTGGTTTCCTTTACCATTATATCAGCTGCCAGCCCATGAATATAAACTCCTGATACTGCGCTCTCCATCAGGCTCATTCCCTGACACAATAGTGACCCTATAATTCCCGTCAGTATATCTCCAGTTCCTGCTGATGCCAGGCCCCAGTTTCCTGTTGGATTGATGAAGGTCTTTTTATTATAATCGGATACTATGGTCCTTGCCCCCTTAAGCACAGAGGTTACTTTGTACTTTTTTGCCGCCTCAAGATTTATCTTAATCCTGTCTTCCAGCGGAACCTTGCCAAGCCCCATCATTAATGACATCTCTCCCGTATGCGGCGTTACTATGACATTTTCCAGGTCAAAATCTTTAATATTTTCTTCAGCATCCTGGGGTCCGTAAAGAGCATACAGCCCGTCAGCATCAAGAACAAGCGGTTTTTTTATCTTCTTTAACAGCTCCCTTACCAGGCATATAGTGCTTGAATTTCTTGATAGCCCCGGACCTATTGCCAGGGCATTAAACCTGTCACTTAATTCTATTATTTCATCAAGACTATTTATATGCAGTGATATGTCTTCCGTCTGTTCGACCGGATAAGTAATTACTTCAGTAAGCTTCTCTTCAAAAACATTATTTAATTCCCACGGGCATACAAGAGTAACCACTCCTGCTCCCGCCCTTAAAGCGCTCATACAGGTCATTGATGCTGCGCCCGTAAATCCTGAAGAACCCGCTATCACCATTAAGCTTCCAACTTTATATTTGTACGTCCAGGGTTCCCTTACAGGTATCTTATCGGCGATCCACTGCATATCAGGTTCATAAATTTTTTCATACCTGCTGAAATATTTCTCCGGAATGCCGATGTCGGCTACCCTGACTTTCCCCGCGAAACTTGCTCCCGGGTAATTTACCAGCCCTACTTTTTTACATCCGAAAGTTATAGTTTTATCAGCTTTTACAGATAATCCTAAAACTTTTCCATTATCGGAGTCTATCCCCGATGGTATATCTACCGAATATATATTTAAATTCTTATTTTTCTCCCTGACAAGATTTATAATCTCAATTATCTCTTTTGAAGGCCCATAAACATCTTTGCCGTGTATACCTGTTCCAAATATGGCATCTATCATAAAATCTGCTTCTTCAAGTTCCTCCTGAAAAAAAGATTTCAGATTCTTGTCCCCTGAACTCAGGTTATGTATGCTTTCTCTTCTATTTTCCTGAAGTTCCTTAAAGTAAAATTCGCTGTCAGGCCTGAATTTATCTTCAGGAAATATAAGAAAAACACTTATCCTCATGCCGTAATCAAGTAAATCACCTGCAGCTACCAATCCATCGCCTCCATTATTACCGCTGCCGCAAATAACCACACCGCGCGCTGTTCTGTTTAATTCCTTATTCTCATAATCGCTCAGGATTTCCTTGGAAACACTGCTGCCTGCATTTTTCATGAGTAATTTCGAATTTATCCCGTCATTAATAGCTTTTTTATCAATCGCCGCTATTTTGCTTCCTTTTAAAACCCTGGTCAGCCCTGCTTCTATACTTCTATTATTCATTTTAATGCTTCTCCATCCATTAAAATTTAAATTATATAAGAGCCTCTTACCCCTGCTCCCGGGTTTTAACCGCGCGAAATCACTTACTTTTCTAACACTTTTAATTATAAACTATATAATTGCTGTCGCATAGGCAACAGCAAAATTTTCTGTAGCCGATACCGATACCTTTATCTCTTTAATTTTAAGCTTTCTGGTAAATTTATCTGTTCTCCCGTACAGTTTTACGAAAGGTGCGCCTGTATCCATATTAGATATTTCAATCTCGCTTAAGGAAATATTTTTACTGAACCCTTCGGAAAGTGATTTGGCAACTGCTTCCTTTGCCGCAAAGCGGGCTGCAAAGCTCTGGAACTTTCCCTTATTCTTACCAAGACAATAATCTATTTCTTTTCCGGTATAAACCTTTTTTAAAAAACCTGAATTGGCCTTTATTGCCGACCTGATTCTTTCAACCTCGATTATATCAGTACCTATCCCGTAAATTTCCATGAATTTTTACTCCATAGTGACACTCTTTGCAAGATTCCTTGGCTGGTCCACATTCCTGTTAAGATTTTTTGCTATATAATATGCATACAGCTGTAAAGGTATAATAGCCAGAATAGCATACAGTCCCTCGATAGTTTCAGGTATCCTGAAGATATAATCCGCATATTTTTTCGTGTTTTTATCTTTTTCGCTGATTATAGAGAAAACAGCAGCCTTTCTTGCCTTTACTTCCTGAATGTTGCTTAAGATTTTTTCATACACTGAATCAAAAGGCATCACCCCTACTACGATCGTATTTTCATCAGTCAGGGCTATAGGGCCGCGCTTCATTTCTCCGGCCGGGTAACCTTCCGCATGAATATATGAAATCTCTTTCAGCTTCAGCGCTCCCTCCATTGCTGCCGGGAGGTTATACACCCTCCCCAGGAATAAAAAGCAGGTATATTTATATGTTCTGTCAGCAATTTTTTTTATCTCTCCTGCCCTGTCCAGTATGTTTTGTATCTTGTCAGGCATTGTTCCCAGCTCTCCAGCTATTTTCTGAAATCTTCCCTTATCCATTTTCCCGGCTGTATCTGCAAGGTAAAGGCCCATAAGATACATTATTATAATCTGGGCTGTAAAAGTCTTCGTAGCACAGACACCTATTTCCGGCCCTGCATGAGTATAAATAACGGAATCCGCTTCCCTGGATATTGTGCTGCCCACAACATTGGTTATGCCTATTACCCTTGCCCCCTTTGATTTTGCCTCTCTTACCGCAGCAAGCGTATCTATTGTTTCCCCTGACTGAGTTACAGCCACAATCAGGCAATTTTCATCAATCAGCTTATCCCTGTATCTGTATTCCGAAGAAAAATCTACCTCAACAGGTATTCCTGCCCAGCTTTCTATTACCTGCTTTCCTATTAAAGCTGCGTGATAGGAGGAGCCGCAGGCAATGATGTGGATTTTTTCAAGCTTTTTTATCTCATCTTCCGACAGGCCAAGTTCGCTGAAATACAGTTTGCCGGAACGCAATCTGCCCCTCATTGTCTCGCCTGTGCCGTAAGTCTGCTCAAATATTTCTTTCAGCATAAAATCTTCATAACCGCTCTTTTCCGCACTAAGAATATCCCGGGTAACCTCAAAAGGCTCCCTCTCAATCAGCTTTCCATCCTTGCTGTAAATTTCTGCTTTATCTCTGGTAAGTCTTACCGTTTCATAGTCGTTAATCACTATAAATTTCCGTGTATATTATTCCAGCACTGCAGGAATATCCGAAGCAATAAAATTACCTTCGGGCGATATTCCTACAATCAGGGGGCTGAATATTCTTGCTCCCACGAGCTCTCCGGGCCTGTCGCTTGAAATCGCTACAATGGCTCCCGACCCTTTAACCTTCTTTAAAACCTTACGCATAGCCTGAATCAGGCTGCCATCCTTATATTCTTCAAGCAAATGTGGAAGAACTTCGGTATCAGTATCTGAAATAAAGCTGTGACCTTTCTTTTCAAGTTCCTCTCTCAGCTCCACATAATTTTCTATTATTCCATTATGAACTACGGCGATTCTGCCGGACCCCTCCAGATGAGGGTGGGCATTTACTTTAGTCGGCTCTCCATGTGTAGCCCATCTTGTGTGTCCTATCCCGCAATCGCCGTCCATTTTAAAATTCTCTATTTTATCCTCCAGAATGTTTATCTTGCCGGCCTCTTTGGCAACCATAATTTTACATTTTGACCCGGCTCCGTCATTTCCCATATTACCGTTCATCACAGCAATCCCAGAGGAATCATAGCCCCTGTACTCCAGACGTTTCAGACCGCCCATTAGGATATCCCTGCATTTCTTACTGCCCGTATAACCAACAATGCCGCACACCTGTATCCTCCAGACTATACCAAATACATTTTTATTTAATTAAAAATCTAAAATCATATATAACATTTTATCAGGATAATAATCAAATATTATAACAAAATGAATAAAAAAGAAGAAAATTATACCAAAAAAGATTTTTTTCTATACAAAACCACGGAAAAAAGCAATAATAGTCAATATATTTTTTTATATATTCTTTAAGGAGGCCATCTGTGGATATTGTTTTAAAAGAAAATTACGAGGATATGAGTAAATATGCGGCAGAAATTATAGCAAATTGCATCAAATCCAGGCCCGGCTGTGTTCTTGGTCTTGCAACCGGAAGCACCCCGATAGGAACTTACAGGGAACTTGCAAGAATGCACAAAGAAGGGCTTGATTTTTCTAATGTTAAGACCTTTAACCTTGATGAATATCTCGGTGTTGGAATAGACCTCAGCAAACCATATAACCTGGATCAGAGCTACGCAAGATTTATGCATGAAGAGCTCTTTAAAAATATAAACATCAAAAAGGATAATATACACATACCGGACGGACTTACAAAAGACCCTGAAAAATTCTGCAGATGGTATGAGAGCGAGATAAAAAAAGCGGGTGGGATAGACCTGCAGCTGCTCGGGATAGGCGCAGACGGTCACTGGGCCTTTAACGAGCCTGGTTCCTCTCTATCATCAAGAACAAGGGTTATACCGCTTACCATGCAGACACTTGATGATAATTATGAGAGCTTTTACAAAAAAGCAAATATAAAAAGGGAAGACATGCCGCACCAGGCCATAACCATGGGAATCGGAACTATCCTTGAAGCCAGAGAGCTGCTTATGATAGTAAACGGAAAAGGAAAAGCGGACATTGTTGCAAAAGCGCTTCACGGTCCTGCAACAACACAGGTCACAGCGTCAGCAATACAAAATTATGATGGGAAAGCTACTGTGGTACTCGATAAGGATGCTGCCTCCGGATTAAAACTTTAAAGGTTTATCAGCCGGCTCATATTTTAAAATATTTCCTCCCTTTCCTGTCTCGTATAGAACAGTTTCATGCAATCTTCTTCCGGCATGGTACCCGTCCTCTTAAGAAGGTAGGACCTTGCTTTTTCCCTGTTCCTTAGAGATATAATCAAAAGTTGTGGATTGGAATAGTAAAGGAGCATATCCTCCTGTAAAATATTATCAATTAGAAAAAAGATAATAGAAAGGAGAATATGCTCTATGGGTAAGTCTACAAGAAAAATC
>JAYEJA010000163.1:0-7076 GCA_034660395.1 Actinomycetota bacterium | reverse complement strand
TAATATACAAAAGTATTATAATGGAAGTAAATTAGAAGATAAATTATGGCAAAGAATGTAAAAATAATTTTAGTAATGTTGTTCTGTGTTGTGTTTATTTTATCATGTTCAACGGCCTGTTTTCCTGAAGTAGGTGAATTAACAGGTCAGGAAAACGCATCGCAGACAGAAAATACTGACGGCAATGCAGATACCGGTAATACCAACAACACGGAAAATCTGGTCATCCAGGAACTAAATGAGTTAAAGGACAGGATAGTTTCCCCTCCAATGATTTTATCCTTTGAAGCAGGAGAAGTAATTTACGGCAGCGGGGATAAGGAATTAATCTTTTTAAAAGGCTGTGCCGATAAGGGAAATACAATAGAAGTTTATGTAAATGGTGTGCAGCATAATGACTTAATTGTTGATAATAATGGTAACTTTGAAACTTTAAACGGCATAGAAATAATTGAAGGCAGAAATGATATCGAACTTATATCAGTGGATTCTTCCGGCAGGAAGAGCGATACTACGGAGTTTAGTTTATTTCTGGATGTTCCTCAAAAGGTAGAATATGCATTGTATAACAATGGTACGGATTTAGATGAGATCGGGGATACCTATTATACCGAAGAAATCCATCCGCTGGCGTATATTAAGGGTAGCCATATTCCTTCTTCTATCGTTTCGATTCAGGTAAATGACAAAATAATGGGAGAAGTTGAAGCTGACAGCGGTGGTTTATTCGAGCTGGAAGATATTATACTGGATCAGGGCAGCAATGAGATAGTCATATGGGGAGTATCGCCCGATGGTTCTATAAGCGCTCCGGTTTTTAAAGAAGTTGTGGTTTGCAGGGACCTGGATGTTCCATATCCGTCAAATTTAACCGGGTATCAGCAGGATGAAGCCAATTATCTGACATGGGATACCAGTCCGGATACTTATTTTGATTCATATAAACTGGTTAGAGTTGAGGACCCTTGCCTTAACCCTGATTATCCCGAACATGATGTTATTGCTACCTTCAGTGATATAAATACAACCAACTATATTGATAATGATATAGTAAGCGGAAAGTCATATTTCTACACCCTGTGGTCCCTGGATGAAGCCGGACATGCAATATCAAGTAATGTAGTGGGTATTCCGAAACCTGATTATACTATTTCCATTTCACCGATTACCACTTCTGCCGACAATACGATCAGCAGGAGGGAATGGTACTATCAACCTTTTGAAATAACTAATGAGGGGACCGTGCCTCTTAATATACAGCCGCTTATGGCGTGGATTGAGCTTAATCCAAATACTGAAGGTGAGGATGTGGAAATTTCTCCCCTCTGGGAAGTAAAGATGTGGAATCCTGATGCTTCCGAGTATTATTATGAAAGCGGCGGCATTTTTGAAACATACTATGCGGACTGGGTAAAGACAGATGGTTATACTACGACTGAAGAAACTACAGTCTACAGCGCTGATGGACTGACAAAGACGGTTACTACAATAGAGACTACGCAGGTAACCGAGTACAGCGAGGTAAATAGTAAGAGACTTATGAGCACTACGGTGGTAACTACTACGGAAGTAACCGACCTGACAACGGGAATTACCACGACGACAACCCTTACTCCTGATACGAACACAACATTGGTAGAACCTGAAAAGATAGGCAGTATTATCGAGGGTCTAAAACCAGGGGAAAGTACAATAGTTGAAGTCAAGATACAGAATATAGCTGCGGAAAATGGTGAGAAGATTATAGTTCATTTCCATTTTGTTCCTGTTGATTGTGATGGGTATTACTATATTGATGAAATTGTTTCTACCGGAGGTGTAATAGCCATAGGCAGGAGCAGAGATTAAGACTTTATAAATATTGCCTTCCTATTATATAATATGTTTACTCTCTTGGTTAAAATTATCTATGAAAGTGTGGTGTACATAGTTTATGACTGAAAAAAATGAAAAAGCCGGAAAAGATTATGAGAAGGCAGGAAAGAATTCGGGAAACGGCGAAGATAAAGAGAAATTAGCAGGTCTTAAGGAGTCCGGCGGTAAGACAGGTAAAAGCAGGCATGAAAAAGGAGTAAGAAATGAACTCGAGGTTGAAGAGCTTGAAGAAGAAGTAGAACTCTTAAGGAAAGAGCTGGATGGTTATAAGAAGGTTGAAGAAGAATACGTAAACAGGATTAAAAGACTCCAGGCAGACTATGATAATTACAGGAAAAGGACTTTGAGGGAGCACCTGGAACATATAAAGAGGGCAAATAAAAACCTTATAGAAAAGCTTCTTCCCGTGATTGATAATTTTGAAGCGGCCATTGAAACCGGAAGCAAACTGGCAAAGGGAAAGGATGACTTTTTTAAGGGTGTAAATATGATATATGAAAGTTTGATTGATATTCTTAAAAAAGAAAATGTAAAGGTTGTAGACCCGGCAGGAGAAGAATTTAACCCGGAAACCTGCGAGGTTGCAGTAACTGAAGATGTAAAAGATATTAAGGAAGGGCACATAATAGAAGTTATGAGGAAGGGTTACTTAATAGATGACTTTTTAATACGGCCGGCGGTTGTTAAAGTTTGCAAGAAAAAATAATAATATATTTTAAAAAGATACTATTCTTTTTAAGTCTTTAGATAATTACTTCAAAGGCGCTTTTAAAATCTTGGGTAACGGGATAAAAATTTTTTTTACTGATAAACTTGAATCTTTTTTTTATTAACTAAAATAAAAAACATTTGTAAAGTTTTTAGATTACGGGGAAATTTTGTATAAGATTGTAAAAAAAGAGAAGCTTGCAGAATCAATAGACAGCTTCCATGTCAGGGCCCCGCTGATAGCAAACAAGGCAAAAGCAGGTCAGTTTGCAATTATAAGAATAGATGAAAAAGGGGAAAGGATACCCCTGACTATTGCAGACTATGAACGAAAGAACGGAGTAATAGTAATTGTTTCGACAAGAGTGGGTAAGACTACGGCGCTGCTTTCAAATTTAAACCAGGGGGATGATATTCTTGATGTGGTAGGCCCTCTTGGCAATACTTCCGAGATTAAAAAATTCGGCAATGTTATTCTGGTTAGCGGCGGAGTAGGCGCGGCATCAATTCTTCCCATAACCAGGGCAATGAAAAAAGCTTCAAATTATGTAATCTCGATTATTGGGGCAAAAAGCAGGGATTTAATTATTTTTAAAAATGAAATTGAAGATAATTCTGATGAGATATATTTATGCAGTGATGATGGTTCTGTGGGATACCATGGATTTGTATCGGGGTTTTTAAAAGAGTATCTTGAAGAGAGATCAAGCAAAAGTGACGGTAAAAAAACAGGTATAGCAAGGGTCGTTGCAGTCGGTCCTGCTCTTATGATGAGGGCTGCGGCAGAAGTTACAAGACCCTTTAATATAAAAACAATAGCTTCGCTTAATTCTATTATGGTTGATGGAACCGGGATGTGCGGGGCATGCAGGGTAGAGGTAGGAGGAGAAACAAGGTTTGCATGTGTTGACGGTCCCGAGTTTGATGCACATAAGGTAAATTTTGACCTTCTGCTTTCAAGACAGCGAATTTACCTTTCCCAGGAGAAAAAGTGCATGGATGCTTACAGGCGTGAGTGCGGGTCAGGTAAATAGTACCGGCAGATAATTTTTATATTTATAATCCGGTACTTTTTATACTGTATTGATTTAAAGATTAAGCGGCATAAGAAAAGGATAGTGTAAAAATATGGCTGAAAGAGCCGGGTGGAAAAAAACAAAAGAAAAAAAAGTTGGCAGAGTCTCGATGCCCCAGCAGGAACCCCTGAAGAGAAATAAGAATTTCAATGAAGTTGCACTGGGATATTCAGAGAAAGATGCTCTTCTGGAGGCATCGAGATGCCTCCATTGTAAGAATCCAACATGTATTAAGGGATGCCCAGTAGGAATTGATATTAAAAGTTTTATAGGGCTAATCCAGGAGAAAAAATTTGATGAAGCTCTTGATAAGATAAGAGAAAAGAACAGCCTCCCTGCAATATGCGGCAGGGTATGCCCCCAGGAGGACCAGTGTGAGAAAGAGTGTATACTTGGCATAAAAGGTAAGCCGGTGGCGATTGGCAGGCTGGAAAGATTTGCGGCAGATAGGGAAATGAAAAAGGAAGCCGAAAAAAGTGCCGGTCAGGAAGGTAAAAAGAAGTGTACAAAAGAAAAAGTTGCAGTGGTCGGCTCTGGACCTGCAGGTCTTACATGCGGAGCTGAACTGGCCAGGATGGGATACAGGGTTACTATATTTGAAGCGTTACACAAGCCCGGAGGAGTCCTTGTCTATGGAATTCCTGAATTCCGTCTTCCCAAAGAGACAGTAGAGAAAGAAATTGAGTATGTGAAAAGTCTCGGGGTAAAAATTGAAGTAAATATGGTAATTGGCAAAGTATTAAGTCTTGATGATTTGTTTGAAAGCGGATTTAAGGCAATCTTTATATCTACGGGAGCGGGACTCCCATCTTTTATGGGAATTCCTGGAGAAAATCTTAACGGTGTTTATTCTGCAAATGAATACCTTACCAGGTCTAATTTAATGAAGGCATATAAATTTCCTGAGTGTGATACCCCTATTTTTAAGGGGCTTAAGGCGGCTGTAATAGGTGGCGGCAATGTTGCCCTTGATTCATCAAGAACGGCAAAAAGGCTGGGAGCAAAGCATGTTTATCTGGTTTACAGGAGAAGCGAGAGTGAGATGCCTGCAAGAAATGAGGAAATAGAACATGCCAGGGAAGAAGGTATTGAATTCAAATTGCTGGCAAACCCGGTTGAAATTATAGGGAGAGATGGATGGGTGGATAAAATAAGGTGCATTAAGATGAAGCTGGGAGAACCTGACAGTTCTGGAAGAAGAAGGCCGCTGCCGGTAAAGGGCTCTGAATTTAACATGGATGTGGACGCGGTTGTAGTTGCCATAGGCCAGAGGCCCAATCCGCTTCTTGCATCAAGAGTTCCCGGGTTAAAATTAACTAAGAGGGGTAATATAAAGGCCGAGCCGGTTACCGGGAAAACAAGTTTAAAGGGTGTTTTTGCAGGTGGGGATATAGTAACCGGTGCTGCGACTGTTATTCTTGCGATGGGTGCGGGGAAAGATGCAGCAAGGGCTATAGATGAATATATTAAAACCGGTAAATGGTAATTAACTTCCGTATATAAAATTTCTCTAATAAATACCTCATTTAACAGATAATTTCTTCGAATATATATAAGGAAATGTTATAAGCTAATTAAAATTATCTATTTTTGGTGAAAGGATTTTTAATCAGTAATTTAATAAGTATTATAAAATAGGTTATAATTTCAGGTAATGTTTATAAACATAAAAATATTGTTAATTTAAATATCAAAAAATTTTTATAGTCTGGAGGTATAAATGAAAGTTAAAGTGCTATCATCAAGATTATTATTCATAATTCTTGCAGCAATTCTTTTATCCGGCATGTCTTTTGCCGGATGCAAGGCGGCAGAATCGGGAGAAGCGGTACAAGCAGTGGAAGATGCAGCTTTAAGGGAAGCGGATTATGAAGCTTCGGAGGAAGTAGCCCTGACAGCAGATGAAGAATATACCAAGGAATCTGCTCCGGAAGGAATGGGAGAAGATAGTGCGGATAATGGCGGGACAGAGTATGGCGATACCGCAATTACAGGCGACAGGAAGGTTATTAAAACTGCCCATATTGAGATAGAGGTTGAAAAAGGTGAGTTTGAAAAAACTATGTTTGGGCTGTCATCTCTTGCAGAGCAGAATGGCGGTTTTGTTTCCGACAGCCAGAGTTATTCCGATTCTGAAGGCAACCTCACCAGCGGTTATGTAACCATAAGAGTTCCTTCCGGCAAATATAGTTCCGCCCTGGAGAGAGTCAAAGAGATGGGAACTATTGAAAATATTTCAAGCTCGGGACAGGATATAACCCAGGAATATGTTGACCTTGAGAGCAGGCTTGAAAATTACGAGGCGCAGAGGCAGATTCTTCTTGATCTTATGGATGAGTCCAGGAAAGTAAGCGACAGTCTGGAAGTGCAGAGAGAGCTGAGTAATGTCCAGAATGAAATTGAAATGATAAAGGGAAGAATGAACTATCTTGATGACCTGGTATCTTTCTCCACGGTAGATATTTATTTCCATGAGCCGGAGCCAATAAAGACCACATCTGACTGGGGATTTATTGAAGCATTAAAGGGAGGGCTCAGAGGAGCAGTAACCGCATTTAACTGGATGCTTATGACGTTCATTGCAACTTCTCCGGTATGGATTATACTGGCAATAATTCTAATTATTGTATGGCAGGTTATAAGGGCAAGAAGAAGGAGAAGAGAAGGAAAGGAGAAAAAATAACATGAATGATTCTGACATACTAGGTTATTCACTTATTGTTTTCGGCCTGGGAGTTTTGACAGGTCTCCTTATAGCTCCCCGCAAGGGTGAAGAAAGCAGGGAGATACTAAAGGAGCAGGTTAAGGATTACTGCAGCAGGACGCTTGATTTTATAAGTGAAAAAGCAAGAGAGACAAAAAAACATGCAGAGGAGTATGAAAAGAAAGTAAAGGAAGATGTAGAGGGATCCGGTTAACAGGTATTTTATATATTGACTGTTAAAAATAGTATTTGCATAAGTGTGTAAGCTCTCTGGAAATAAAAAGTTTCCAGAGAGCTTATAATATTAATTAAATATTGTATTTAGAATAGAACCCGGCTTACAGGCTAACTCCAATAAATTTTTGCCCTTAAGCCGGCTAAAACAGGATACATTTCTTCTAGAATCCTTACAGTTTTTTACGCTGTACGGGCTTAAATTGTACAGGTTCAATTATACAGGGGAGAGGGAATATTTCAATTTATTTTTTCTATTTAGTACAAGAATTATTTAGTATGTAATTCTGCTTGTTGGGTAATTACTAAATAAGATTATATAATTCTTCCTTTCCCAGTATTGTGCTTTTTGATATTTAATAAAGTAGTATTTATTCTATTTAATTTAAAACAAGAAAATTTTATGATAAGCTTTAAATTAAAAAATTAGAAAATATAGTTTGTTGCAGTAATAATTTTGAAAAAGTAATTAAAAGAGT
>JAYEJA010000162.1:0-7223 GCA_034660395.1 Actinomycetota bacterium | reverse complement strand
TAGATAATCCTTTTATCATCAAACCCGCTTATTATTTTAAACAGGTCATAATCGCAGCCGTCGTCAATAATTATAAATTCAAAATCACCCAGTGTCTGGTCCAGCATGCTTTTAATTGAGCTTTTTACATATTCGCGGTAGCCGTATACACTCATTAATATGCTAACTTTTTTCGAAAATTTATTCATAAGCAAAAATGCCTGTTAAAGCTCTAGGTATACAATTTTATCGTTCCCTGAAGGAACTGAAAACACCCGGCAGATAAACTGCTATAAGGCCGGCTGCTGCTGATGCAAAAATAGCTACCATGAGACTTTTAAAAATGTTCATATTCACAGCTTCTGAGGGAATAAATGGTTCTTTCTGTATTTCTATGTTATTAATATAAGTTTCCCTGTTGTTTTCCAGGTTATATTTTATTTTTTCCAGGTCCTCAATTATGCTCCCTGCTGCATCCGTCTCTGTACCGGTATCATCTGAAAGTCCATCCTCTCCACTGCCTTCCCTAATTTTGCCCTGCAATTCTTCTATTTTACTGTCAATCTCAAGGATAACATTATCCAGTATTTCTGATTTCATTTCGCTGCTATTTTCCAGATATAAACTTATCAGGGTATCGTTTATACGGTATGCTTTATCTGCATCATCATAGGTGGCTGTAACTCTTACTACTTTATTCCCGCTATCCGTAAGCGTGCTTACCGCCTGCTCAAGTTCTTCACTGCTTACCTTAAAATCCAGATTCCCTGATACCTCTTCCAGCAAGTCTTCATCGCGGATGCCCACTGTAATATTTTTAAGCAATGAACCTTCCAGTTCCTTTACATCCATCTCAGGGGCAAAAATTCCCAGGGCCTCCGCTTCCTCCGGGAAATATTTATATATATTCTCGTCATAGTAAGCACCCTTTAACTCTAAATAAGAATATGACTCATACTGAGGGGCTTTAATGAAAGTAAAAAGCAATCCAACCACAAGTACTGCTGCAAAGAACACTGTAAAATACCATTTTCTCTTTATAAATATTGATACCAGATCCCTAATCTTTATTGAATTTTCCGGATTATTTACCTTCTTATTTTTATCCATTTTTTATCCTTTTGTAATCATTTTTTATTCCCGTTACCGGCAGCCTTGATGTCGGGAACATCATAACTTAAAAATCTAAAAACTATTAAAATAAGGCAGTGCAACATCTATATCGGTACACTTTTTATTATATTCCCTATCATACTGGTCTCTTCCAATTACTACAACCTCACCGCTTTTCTCCAGGACATCATATACGTAATATATTTTCTTGCCCCGGCAGGTAATAACTATTTTTTTAAAACCATGAGAATCAATATAATCAAGATAATCTTTGTTAAAAAAGTCAGGTGAAATTGCTATGTATCTTATTTTATATTTCTCGGTAATATCTTCTCCTTCCATCATGTATTCTATAGCATTACTGGAATGGTATACTATTATTTCTCCGCCCATATAAATGAAATTAAAGGCAGAGCCATAGTGTGATACCATTCCGCCGGTAAAAAATCCATCCTCCCTTAAAAGATATGCTGCACTTTTTATGCCTACCTTATGACCCCATACATAACCTGCAGGTATTTTCCCCGGCATATAAATACCAGGATATTTCTCCTTCTCAGGAGACAAATTATTAAATACTATAAAGGTATGGTAAAAATTGATGCATATTACACCAGCCAGTAAAATGGTAAGGAATATTTTTACTGTTACTCTGGTGCCTCTCCTTAAAAATTTATTTTCTTCAAGCAGCCCTGATACCTCCTGGAAAGCAAGGGCGATTATTAACATCATTACCGGATAACTATTCAACGAATGCCCGTTCTCTTTTTCCATAAGAAACATCCATACAAAAAAATGAAAAGAAAAAAGAAGCGCGATACGCCACAGGGGACCGGGAACTTTTGTCTTTCCCCTGGCCAGCAACACAATTAAAATTACCAGTGAAGCCACAAATAAAATCAGAAAATAAATAGAATAACTGGTTATAAGTCCCTTAATAAACTCCGTAAAATTAAAAGTGAGCGCCAGACTACCCCTTCTTCCAAGAAAATGCTCATATGTGGCATTATTCATACCGGTTAATTTTCTTGCAAGAAAAAACTCAAAGTAAATAAAGGATAAAAATATTACCACCGGTGCTATAAGACTCAGGAAAAATTTCCTTAGTCCAATCTTTTTTATATTAACAAGTAAAATAATTATAAAAAAAGGAATAAAAAAGTAAGCATCAATCACTGAAACAAGGGCAAAAACAACAAAAATCAAACCTGCCTGCAGATTTAAGAACCTGCCCCTTTCTTCTTTAACCGGTGCATACAGGTATTTTTCAATGTTATAAAATCCCAGAAGAATAAAAAATATGTAAAATCCCACACCTATCGAGCTTTTAAAAAGACCTGCCGCGCCCGATACCCCGTAAAGCAATGCCAGGAAATTAGCGGACTTTCTGTTAAGAAACAATAATCCTATCTTATAAATAACAAATAGAGTAAGGACGGTAACTATCGCCGAGGGCATTCTTGAAGCCAGTTCGCACACCCCGAAAAGTAATATGAAAGGCACCTGTATTAAAATTACAAATGATAAAGTGGTATTTGAATAAAGAGAAGTGGCATTTGCCAGGGAGTGATTTTTTAAACCTATTATAAACCTTGAAGCATAAAGCAAAGTCTGCGCTTCGTCTTCTCCCCAGAATTCTATCTCCCCCAGATTATAAAAAACGAGAAAAATACATATCGCCAGTGCAGCCAGAAAAAAAATATTATTTTTTAAAAAACCCTTAACTTTTTTACTTTCAGACATGTTTCTGATAAAATTCATACCTCAAATTGTTCTTTGAATAATACGAAATTTATTGAAATTATATATTAATATAAAGACATTTTAAACAATTTTAGTAATTAACATAATTTATAAGGGTCGATAAAGAGCCGGCAGGCAGTATTTAACATAGACTTTTTTAAAAATCTTAGGATTTAACTGGATATCTGATAATAAAATGCAAAAAAAAATTAAAATTGGAGTTATTCCGGCAGCAGGCGCAGGTGAAAGGCTGGGTTATCTTTCAAACCTTCTACCAAAAACATTATTTCCTATCTATGACCGTCCCATACTGCATCATATAATTGACCTTATGGAATCAATGGGAATAGAGGATATATATATCATCGTTAATTACCATAAGGAAAAAATAAAAGAGTACTATAAAAATATAAGAAAATCTCTCAAGGTAAAAATTCATTTTATTGAACAAAAAAAACTTGACGGCCTGGCAAATGCAACCCTCCTGACCGAAAGATACACAAAAAAGCAGCCATTTATGGTTATCTTAAGCGACGAATGTATTATCGCAAACTCACTGGAGCCGATGATTGAATTATTTTCAAAGACCGGTTCGATCACTACCGAGGCAGTCATAAAAGAAAAGGATAAAGATATCTTAAGGCAGACATGCTCGGCAAATATAGATAAAGACGGCAGGATACTGGAAATAATAGAGAAGCCTGAAAATCCTCCTTATATGATAAGGGGATGCGGCATTTATTTATTTAAACCTGAAATATTTAATCTCATACGCAGGACGCCTCCTGACCCTAAAAGGAAAGAGAAAGATATAACATCCGTTATAAATAACGCAGCCGGGATAGGAAAAGCTTGCGGCTACTTCCTTGAAGGATATAACATAAATATAAATGACTATGAAGAGCTGCTTAAGGCAAACATTTTATTTAAGAACCACTACGGAAACAATTAAAAAATAAAAAAGATAAAAAATTCCCTTCAAGAACTAAAAGCAAATAATTAATATGCTCCTCTTCCTGACACTACGGTTGGAAAAGTCTTTAGAATTATTTCTAAATCCATCCCTATGGACCAGTTCTGTATATAATAAAGGTCAAGTCTTACCATTTCGTCAAAACTTAATTCGCTCCTTCCGCCGACCTGCCATAGCCCCGTTATGCCCTGCTTTACATTTAACCTCTTTTTATGCCACTCTTCATATCTTTTTACCTCACGTGGTATTGGGGGTCTGGGACCAACCAGGCTCATCTCGCCCTTCAGGACATTTATTATCTGCGGGAGCTCATCAATGGAAAACCGCCTGAAATATTTCCCCAATCTTGTTATCCTGGGGTCTTTTCTCATTTTAAATATTGGGCCGTTTACCTCGCTCCTGTCCTTTAGGCCGGAAAGCCTCTTATCCGCACCGGTGTACATTGTCCTGAATTTATACATGTAAAATGGTTTCATATTTTTGGTGTATCTCTTTTGCTTGTAAAAAACCGGACCTCTTGAATCTATTTTTATTAAAAATCCTACTATCAAATAAATGGGGATGAACAATAAAAATAAAAATCCTCCCAGGGCATAATCAATTAAATCTTTATAAAATAAATCTATTCCGAAAAACCCTACATTTGATATCTGAACCAGGGGAATTCTTCCCACTTCCCTCATTTTCATCCTCTTTATAGAAAACTCAAAAAATCCCGGGAACATGAGTATCAAAACATCCATGCCTTTTATCTTCTCCAGCATGTTTAATATCTCATAATACCTGTATTCCTTACCTGAAATAATAACTTTCTGGACATCGTTTTTTTTCACTATTTCTTTAAGGTTCTTCAAATATCCCAAAACATTAAATTCACCGCTATGCCCCTTACTGCTTTTAATTTTTTCCTCTTTCTCCGCATAACCCACTACCTCGAAGTTCTCCATCCTGTAGCTTTCAAGGGTATCTTCTATTCTTCTGGCATTCTCCCCGATACCAACTATTAAAGTCCTTGATGACAGGTTTAATTTTCTAATAAAATGATTTATCAGGCCTGATATTATAAATCTCCCAATAAAAAGGAGGAGAACGCTGAAGAAATACAAAAGGGCTATCCATATTCGCGAAAAAGAAAAGGTTTCGTACAGATATCCTACGATTATTATAATTAATATATTTATGCTTACCGCCTTAAATATCCTGTTATAATAACCCGAACCTTCGTATATCTGGTCCCAGTTATATAATTTATATATATTCAGCAGCAGTAAAGTCAGGAGGGTAAAGATTACCGAATAAAAAACATAATGGATATCAATGGTATAAATCGGCTCTGATTCAACGAAGCTAAAAAGAGTGGTATAGAACCTGAGAATATACGAGAGGGAAAAGCTCAAGGCAAGAAATATAGTATCGCTTAAAATCAGGATTATCCCGAATATTAATTTTTGCCTCCTTCTGGATAATCTTTTAAAAGAGTTTACTTCCATACCTTTTACATATCCCTTACTTACTATTGAATTTTATAAATCCTTATATTCATAAATCCTTGTACTTTAATAGTATAAAGCATATCAGCTAAAAATCCTTTTATTTAATCTTTTTTCCTTTCATAAGACTTGAAAATAATTTCTCATATTCTTCAGTAACATATTCCCACGAATAATACTTTTTTATTCTTTCTACTGCTTTCAGCCCATATTTTTCCGCAATATCAGGATTGCCAATAACATAATTAATTTTTCTTTCCAGGTCTCCAGCATTATTTTTTTCATAAATAATCCCGCAATCCTTAATAACCTCTATATTCTCCGGGGTAGAATTAACAATCACGCAATTGCCATAACCCATTGCCTCTATTAATGCCGGGTGGGTGCCGCCAACTTCGGTAGCATGGATATAGCAGTATGCATTACCCAGCAATTCCTTGTAACCCTCTCCAAAAACAAACCCGGTAAAAATAATCCTTTTATCTTTTGTCTCCTTCAGCTTTTTAATATATTCTCCTGAATAAGGTGCATCGCCTACTATAATCAATTTTTTATCCGTCTTTACTTTCTCAAAAGCCTTTATTACAACATGCGCATTATTTTCTGGTTCGAGCCTGCTTACATAAAGAAAATAATCATTCCTATCAAGATTATATTTCTTTAATAATCCGGCATTACCAGTTTTATTTATATTCGCCCCGTAAGGAATGAAGTAAGATTTTTTCCTGTACCTTTTTAAATAATAATCCTGTATTACCCTTGCATCTGTCACTACCGCATCTGGGAATAAACAGGAAAATATCTCTCCGAAGAGATACCACAGCCTTCCCATAATGTTCCACTTTTTCCTAAGTCTTTCAATGCCATCCACATTTACGACTACCTTTTTACAAAAAACCCTTGGAATCAAAGAAAAAATGCTATTCGCAGCATTACAGATTAATATAATGTCATATTTTTTTACAGCCACATTAAGAATTGATAAAAATGCATGGGAAACGGTGTCAAAGTATTTACTTTTTATTGATGGCATAACTCTTATATGGACACCTTTATAGTATCCATTATTATATTTTTTATCTATATACCCGCTTCTTCCGTAAACAGTCACATATAGGCCCTTTCTTACCAGCCGCACGGAAAGTTCTTCGGCAAAAGTCTCATACCCGCCATAATTAGCGGGTATGCCTCTCGTCCCGAGTATAGCTATCTTTAACATGTTCAGTCCCTGTATAATCGATTTTTAATATACGAACAATCCACTATTTCTCAACTTTTTCAACAGCATGAAATATTTCGTTTAAAATGATCTTCGTTTTCTCAGCCCATGTATATTCTTTTTTTATGACATCTTTTAATCTATCGGAAAGGCCAGTGTCTGATTTTATTTTCTCAATATAGTAGGTAATTCCTTCTAAAAATTCTTCCCCGTCCTTACAGATTTTTATATAATCCCTGAACAAATCCACCCCTGCTATATTGGTTGTTACAACCGGTTTTCTTGCAGCCAGGTATTCATAAAGCTTGATTGGGTCTCCCTCATTTTCTAAAGCTCCCGCATTATGGGGTATCATACATATATCAAAACTATTTAAATAATATGGCAGTTCCCTGTAATTCTTATCACCCAGAAAAAATATATTTTTATATTTAATCAATTTTTTAACCCATTTTTTGTCCAATAAAGGACCTATAAAAACAAAACTTAGCTCAGGTAATTTTCGTGCTACAAATTCCATAATATCGACATTAATTCTTTTTCCAATCTTACCGGCATATCCCACTATTGGATTCGGAATATTTTTAATATCTTCGGGTATGAATTTATCCTTTACAGAAAAAAATTCCTTATCCACTCCATTCAGTATAAGTACCGGCCCTACTCTGGAATTACTCATAAACTTCCGGGTTTCTCTTGAATTTGC
>JAYEJA010000161.1:0-33243 GCA_034660395.1 Actinomycetota bacterium | reverse complement strand
ACCAGCTCGTTTATATATTCTCCAAACTTACCGCCATAAAGTCCAAATTCATGTTCAAGAACAACTACATCTGCCCTGGATCTATTAATATATGCGGCAGCTTTTTTGTAGGAACTAACATCGTCCTGGTTAATCTCAAATACGACCTTCGGTGGATACTCAATCCCATCTTCCGGCTTATTTAAAGCTACAATTCTCGGTTCACAAAGTGGACTAATAAGATCCATAGCGTTGGTTAAGTCACTTGTGTATGTTGCAATCCCGCATTTTCTGGGGACAAAAGAAGATATAAATATGCTATTCACCCCCTTATATTTTTTTCTTAAGGCCTTCCTGAGCTTTCCCAAAATGACATCACCCCCTTAATTTTATTCAGGGAATATATATTTCCCGGTAATCTAATGACATCTTAATATTTAAGATTAGTAAGTTTATAAATCAGTTTTATATTAATATTATAAAACTTCATATTAATTTATAAAACATGAAAGATTTGAAAAGTACCTAAAAGTCAGGAGGGAAGTTTATTTCCTCTCCTTTTATTTTTTTCAGCCGGGCGAACCTGTATGCACGCCTGTATTTTCTGGTAACAACTCCCCATGATACATTTTTTTTCAGATAGTTTTTTAGATTTTTTGAAAGTTCTCTTCTTAAATTCCCGTCACAGGCAAGTCTTATAACTTTTTCTTTCAACATCTTCTTATTTGTAAATAACAGTCCGCCTTCGCTATCAAGAGTCTGGGCTGTCAGCCCCTCCAGCGGAGCTGTCGTTATATATGGTTTCTTTAAAGCAACAATTCTTGCCAGCGTGCCCGATTGTGTTTCATCTACAGTGGGCAGAACTACAAACTTACTGAGTGCTATTACTTTATAATATATATCGCCCCTCGGGATAAATTCATAATAATGAGCAATACCTTTCTTTTCCAGAATCTCCAGGCTTTCTTTATATTGTTTGAAGTCCTCCCTGTGTGCTTCATCCCTCATAGTCCCTGCAGCCAGAAGGTCCCAGTCCTCGCCGGTTCTTTTCTTTATTTCCCTGGATACTTCTTCCCATATAGAAGTCAATATATCCCATCTTTTATTTGACTGTATCCATCCTATTAAACCAACTATGTTATTACTTAGATACTTAATCTTATCCAATTTAAGCTCTTTTCTCAGTTTTTGAATTCCTTTCTCTCCCCATCTCCTGTCAACCCGAGCTCCATGGGGAACAATCATAATATTATTGGGCATTTCCCATCCTTTCTGGGTAAAGGTCCAGTTCAGTCTCCACTTCTGGTAATCACATTTAAATAAAACCACATCGGAATCTTCACATAACTGGTAAATAAAATTTTCTTCAAATTCCTTTAATCTTCCATGAACCGTATGCGGCTCCACTACAATATATGTAATTCATTTATTGAACCCAGAAATTCTATAAACCCCTGGTTCCGGTCCCCGATGCCCCCTTTTATCGACATGCTCATACAAGCCGTATTCATGCTGTATATGCACCGCATATGGTGAAAGCTTTTTAATCTTCTTTGCAACAGGTTTCCACCAGAAACGGTTAGAAGTATCTATTATGGGATAAACCCCCTCACCTTTTCCATCCGTGTGGCTGATTACAAGAACTTCCCTTTCAGGGAATTCCTTTTTTAAAAATTCCCTTACTTCCTCACAAAAAGTAGCTATCCCGCATAATCTGGGAACATAACTTGATACCAGAACTATTGGCCTGCCCCTTGTCATAAAAAACCTTCCTTTTTAAGATTCCCTGATAATAAAGGAATTCTACTATCTTTTATTCCGTTCGTTTATCTGATGCAAATAATAGTTACAAAACCCGTTCCTGTCAATTATTACCGTGCCCATGA
The DNA here is from genome assembly GCA_034660395.1 of Actinomycetota bacterium. Classification (GTDB taxonomy): domain Bacteria; phylum Actinomycetota; class Humimicrobiia; order Humimicrobiales; family Humimicrobiaceae; genus JAQVEM01. Next base: position 31,378 of record JAYEJA010000161.1, on the reverse strand, counting down.
TAAACCCTGGTATTTTTTTGTAAATTTATAAAATCATTTTTTTCATGAAACTATGTTCTATCAAAAAGCTCTTTTGAAAATAATTTTAAAAAACAGGTCAAATCCATACAAAAAGCACCTGCTGCTTCCGGGCAGCATCAGGTGCTTTTAATCTTTAAATAAACAATTAAATAATACTTCTTTTTTATACCATCATACTGAATCTCATTACTGATTGAGTATATTTCTGAAAAACTGATTTTTTTCTGCTTCGTTATAACCCACTGCGCTTGATTTTCCAAACCACCGGGGCCATGACTTGAAGGTAGTTATCGTTATATCTCCCCTGTCCATAGAGCTAATAACAGGGAGTATCTGCGATGCCTGGCTTAATGATACATTAGTCCATATATACTGACCCATCGCATTTAAGAAGCTGGATAGATTACCCGGGTTTACTCTTGACCTCTTCTGAAGGAGCAGGTCCGCTATAAGCATTGCGGACTGCCTTTCCCTTGAGTAAGCACCACCTCCATACAGTGACCTTCCATGTCTTGCTCTTGACAGCGCAAGTGCCTGGGTACCATTTATATGGTGTGTTCCCGGAGTCAGATAACATCCTGAAAATGAGTCTGATATGTTTTCTTCAACTGTTGTGTCCACACCGCCAAAATAATTGATTAGAGGAACAAATCCGTCAAAATCAGTTATTACATAAAAATCAATATCAGCACCTGTAAATTCTTCAAATATGCTTACGGCATAATCATTTCCTCCTATGGCATGATAACCGTTTATCTTACGCCCTTTAAACCACGTATCCCTGGGTATGGTAACCAGATATGCCTTCCCGGTATCCAGGTTCAGATGGACGAATATATTTATGTCGGTTCTACCGCTGATCCTTCCTCCTGCTCTGTCATGAGCGCTATCATCTCCCCAGATTATAAAATTAACTTTCCTGCCTGCCTGAAAGCCGCTTGCTCCGCTTGAGCTATAACCGCCCAGTGATGTTGAGGCAGTAGTGGTATTTGTAGTAGTAGTTGCACCTTCATACGGAGTAATCCCATAGTTCTCACACAGGGTTGCGAATTCTTTGGATTTTAAAAATCCGTCCAGAACTTTTTCTCTGCTCATTCCGCCTGATAATCTATCAAGCCAGGAACTATAACCATTTGCATCCGGCTCACGGTCAAAAAAAGCCCTGTAAAGTATGGTAACAAATGCTTCATTAGAATACTCGTGGCTTAAAAACTCTTTACTGAAAACAAATCCCTCTGCAACATCCGCTCCGGTCCTCGAGCCATTTAAAAGACGGCTGACCCATTCATTTAAGCCATCGGCATCCGGCTGCCTGTCCAGGCACTGTACATAAAAACGTGTCACAAAGCTCTGAACCTGTTCAGCCGCACCTCCGCCAAGAGTACCCGGGAATAGAGTTAAAACAAGAACTCCTACCAGGGCTACGACCAGAAAATACCTTAAGTATGAAATAATTTTTTTTGTCATTACCTGCTCCTTATAAAATTAAGATTTCGTTAAATACTTTTAAAAGCATTAAAATTTCTACCATTATACAATTATTCCTTAAAGGATAAAAACACTAAATTAGTTTTTTTAAACAAATCTCCTCTATTTTATTCATACCGAGTCTTGTTAATGCAAAATCGTATTTAACGGGGTCACGGCTGTCAAATTTTTTTAATACATCTGTTATCTCAACAGCGGTTTTAATATCTGCCTGCTTCCTTGCCGTAAATCCAAGCTTAACTGAAATCCTGTGAATATGGGTATCCACCGGAATAATTAAATCCGAAGGTGATATACCCTTCCAGCCGCCGGGGTCTACATTATCCCTGCGCACCATCCAGCGAAGGTAAAGATTCAATCTTTTAAAAGCGCTGTTTCCAAGAAAGGAAGGTACCAGGCTGCTGCATTCGTTTTTTGAAAAGATGTTAAGTTTCCTTGCAAAATTCAAAATAGCGGGAATAACCTCTCCGCTTTCCTTACCGCCCTCTATAAAACAATTGTTTAAAGAACCATATTTTTCTAAAGCGTTCCTTATACCTTTCAGCAGGCAGCACAGCTCATCTCCTGTGGTAAACCTGTGCTTGAAGTCTTTAAAATAAGTTATATAAGAATCAGATTCCGATTTCTTTATAAATTTTAAAGGAGAAGGCTTCATTTTATCCAGAACCAGAGATACGCTCTTAAGTATCTGGGCCACCCTTCCATATGCCAGGGAGGAAGCAATAAGGCCTGCGATTTCACGGTCCTCAATATTTTCATAATCATATAAAAATTCCAGAGGGTCGGGGTGAACGAACTTCATGTGGTTATATGTTAAGTATAATTTATCAAGTTCTTCTCTAAGCCCCATCTGCCTCCAGTTATCCCAATTTTAAAAATAAACCCCGGCCAGGCTGAAAATCCTGCACGCATATACCTGCCGCTTTATCATATTTTACAATACCGCCTTTTATAACCGGGAGATTTCCCTGTGTTTATTACTTATTTGTTCTGCCAGCTCATCCAGCAGCCTGAAATCATCCTCTTCCGGGTAGCCCTTTATAATTACGGACTTTATAACTTCGGCTTTTAAAGGAGACAGGATATCGGAAAGCATCTCGACGGCCCTTCCTCCCCATCCGTACGAGCCAATTACAGATATAAACCTTAATTTAGGCCTGAGCGCTTTAACAAGATATGCAGCGTAAATTATGTTAGGATGGGGACCTGCCAGCACTGTGGATGTGGCAACCACAACCGTAGCCGCATCAACCAGCGCCATGGCAAGCTCACCGATATCAGAGTCGGTAAGATGAAAAATTTTAACCGAAATATTTTTCCCCGCCAGAGCTTTCGTAAGATATTCAACCATTTTTTCCGTAGTGCCGTGCATTGACACATAAGGTATTACGACCTCATTTTTAACCTTATCAGAAGACCACTCTTTATAGGCATTTATTATGAAATCAACATCATTGTAGATTGGACCATGGCTGGGGGCAATAATATCAATTTCAAGACCTGAAATCCTTTCAATGTTTTTTACCACCTGGCTCCTGAAAGGCATCATAATCTCTGCATAATAGCGTTTAGCAGCATTATAGATTCTATCCTTATCTTTCATAAACAGCTCATCTGTCGCATAATGGGAACCAAAAAAGTCGCAGCTAAAAAGTATCTTATCCTCAACAAGATACGTACTCATCGTCTCCGGCCAGTGGACCCAGGGTGTAAAGATAAACTTTAATGTTTTATCGCCCAGGGAAAGCTTTTCTCCATTATCAATAACTAAAAATTTTTCTTCGGGTATTAAAAGCAAATCCATAAGCATTGATTTGCACTTCCGGTTTGTTACTATTTTTGCTTCGGGATACTTTTTTATAAGCTCATTAAGTGAACCGGAGTGGTCCTGCTCGGCATGATGGGAGATGATATAATCTATCTTTTCTATATTCGCTTTTTTAAGTTCATCAATTAAAACACCGAACATAGGAGGATCGACACTATCAAGCAGGGCAATTTTTTCTGACCCTTTGATTAAATAAGAATTATATGAAGTTCCGTCAGGTAAAGGAATCAGTTCGTCAAATAGCTTCCTTTTCCAGTCTATTGCTCCAACAAAGTAAATATTTTCCTTGATTTTTTGCATTGTCTTATTTAACTCTTCCACAGCCCGTGAACATTGCAATATTCTCTTGCCGTTACGTTATCCCCCTTCACACAGAATTCAGCTTCAGGGTCATCCCCGGGATTTAAGAATTTCCTGTAGCTGATGCCGTCAACAATCAACTCAATCCATTCAATATAATGCTCACTTACCATAGGATGCGCGACACTGCCGATCTTAACCTTAAAACCGTCTTCTGTCTTTTCAACGACGGGAACATGCTTTTCAAGCGCAGCATCAACAGTATTTTCTTTATACAGCTTCATGGGCTGGCCGCAGCAGACAAGTTCCCCGTCTCCTTCGTGAAGGACTTCAACGATGTTTCCACACTTACCGCATTTATAAATCTGAAATCTTTCAGTCATAATTTCCTCCTTTTTATTCGCCTTTACTTATTACCATTCCCTATTATTCTTAAGACTTATTTTTTCATTATATATTTATACAAACCCGGTGTAAATTTAAAAAGAGGTTGCGCTAATCAAACCAGGTACATATCATTTAAAGTTCTTTTACCTTATTTTCTATTATTGATGCCGCTTTCCTGTATTCATTATATTCTGATTTTTTAAATTCCATGGGCCTTCCGAATTTTACCTCTACAAGAGGCCGTCCTGGCAGATGCCCCCATGGAATTACCCCGTTTCTTAAAATATTAAAAAGACCCTTCACCCTTACAGGAACAACGGGAACTTCCATATCAAGCGCCATCACGCCAATACCGGATTCGAACCCTTTAATATCACCATCATCAGTAACCCTCCCTTCAGGATAAATCAGGATATGCCAGCCCCCGTCAATCATCCTCCCGGCATTTTCCATAATATTCTTAAAACCGTAGGTCCTTGAAAGAGGAGAAACATTTACAAATAAATTAACGAGAAGATAAAACCCCGCTGCTTCTGCTATCCTCCTCCACCATGGTCCGGTATGATAAAAGAAATTTTTAAAATGATATTCTATTGACATAAGAACTACCACCTTCCTTCTTATATTAAAGGGCAGTGAATAAAGAATAACAAAACTATCGAGTATGCTTGTATGGTTGGCAGCAAAAACTACCGGCTTTTTTAAGTTTTTTAATTTTATTCTGCCCCCTGCCCTGAGCCGGTAAACCAGGAAGGTAAAAGGGTATAAAACAAATTGAAATACTGCCCTTAAAATACGGACTGGCAGCCAGAAGGGGAATTTATAATAAGGTATCTTTCTTTTGCTTTTTTCAGGAGGAAACTCAATCATTTTTTCAAGCTCGCTGACTTTAGTGTTTCTGCCTATATAAGAATCATCAACCTCTACATTGTATTTATCCTCAATAATGCCGGAAAGCTGTGCAATATCAAGTGAATCAAGCCCCAGGTCCCTTTCAAGTTCCGAATCTCCTCTTAAATCTTCCAGCCTTACCTTTTTTAAGCTTTTCAAAACTTCCGTTAAAGTCTCCCTGCCTCCGGCATGCCTCCCGCCTGCAACAACTGTTTTGTCCTTTCCTTCTGATAATGCTTCTGAGACCTTATCTCTTTTTATCTTCCCCGTAGAAGTCCTGGGGAAATCATCTCCTTCCCATACGCTCCAGCTGTTTATGCGCTGGTATACGTTTAACTTTTTATTGGCTTTATCTATTATCTCACGTGCCTCCCCCCTGAAGTTATCTTCAAGTATCAGAACTGCGTGAATCCTCAGGCTGCCGTCTTCTTTCAAACCAAGAACCATGCTATCCCTTACAGAGTCAAATGTTTTCAGTACGGACTCAATATCCTCCGGATAAATATTTATCCCATCCTCCCTGACGATAGCTGAGTCCTTTCTGCCCTTAAAAAATATATTACCCTTCTCGTCCATTTCGGCCAGATCGCCTGTCTTAAACCACCCTTTTGAGAATGACTTTTTTGTCAGCGAATAATTCTTGTAATATCCGGGAGTCACATTGCTGCCCTTCACGTATATCTCACCGTTAACAAGCCGGACCTCAAGCCCTTTTAGGGCTTCGCCTATAGAGCCGGCACCTGTCCGGGTAGGGTCGGCCAGAGTTATCAGTGGTGCCGTTTCCGTCAATCCATAACCCTGGAAAATGGTATATGCAAGGCATCTCCAGAACTGGTCTATATCCTTATCAAAAGAAGCTCCCCCCACAACTATAGCTATAAACCTCCAGCCAATCTTAAAGTGTATATTCAAAAAAGCCGTAAATCTTACCGGCCACTTAATTTTCTTAAATCTGTCATACTTCTTTTTGAACTTTTCACTTTCAAGATTAAATTTTTTTATCATATAGTCTTTTATTAACTCAAGTATCTTCGGAAGGGCCCCGAGAATCCATATCTTCTCTTCCTTTATCGCTTTTATAATTTCCGGAGGACTCACGCTATCCATAAAAACAACGGAACTTCTTATCATAAAGGGTACAAATATACCAATCAGCTGACCATACATGTGACTTAATGGAACAACCGAAAGAATCTTTAAACCCCGCATAAAGCGGAAAAACTTCTTCCACTTTTCCATTACCGGCTGGATAGATTCAAGGTTTGATTCGATATTGCCGTGTGTAATCATCACTCCCTTTGGACGGGTTGTAGTGCCGGAAGTAAAAATAATCTCCGCAATGTCATGAGATGAAATTTTTTCTCCCATATCCTCAACCGGTTCCAAATCTGAAATAATTCCTTCAATATCACCAATGTTAACCGATTTAATACCTGATGATTTATCTATTTCGCCTTCGCCGCGGACAATTAATTTAGGTTTTACTTCACTTATGACTTTTTTTTCAAATTCAGGTCCGGAATTTATATCTACGGGGACTGCAACTGCACCTCTTATAAGGCAGCCCATAAAAGCCATTATCCATTCGGGGCTGTTCTGCCCCTTTATTATTACCTTATCGCCTTTTTTTATATTATAATTTCGGAGCAGCGCAGCAAATTTTTCGGAAGATTTATAAAGCTTTTTAAAATCACATGATGTGGTTCTGTATTTTTTGCGGCGGTAAAAATATTTGTTTTTATACTCTGTATTTTTCTTTAGATAATCAACCAGGCCTGAACTCATTTTAAGCTTAACACCTGCCTTAAAATACTGCTGAAAACAAAAATATAAGTTACGGCTAAAAACAGCTGCCGGTCCTCAGATTAGATTGCTCCATGATTATTATAAGTCAGTCCTTATACTTTATTCAAACAGGATAAAATATTGTACGGCACAGGCAGGTTGTTTGAAAAAAAATTAATCAGCCCCGGCTTTTTTAAAACGCCTTTTAGAAATCCTTAGTTCAACCAGAGTCCATATCGCTCCGGATAAATCCACTACTCCGAAAGTTATTATGATGGGCGGCGCCAGGTTCATTAATACAAGAGCTGATAAAAATATAATAGCGGACATACGGGTGTGGACAGTCCACCAAAAAAAACCAATCATTTCCTTACCGGAAATTCCTGCTCTAATATAATAATAACCGTAAAATATTAGCATCATCCCGAGCAGGCGGACTACCGCGCTTCCGGACACATCCAGGCAGACTATACCAAGAATAATACCGGGAAATGCCAGTAAAAATAAACCCGTTAGCACGATATAAATTCCAAAGAAAAATACACTTTTTGCCAGTCTACTGATAATAAACTCCCTTTCCAAATTATTATTTTAATTCATACCTGAAGCAATATTACCTTTTAACCGTACCTTTACACTACTTCCAGCATGATTCGCCTTTCTCAGGTAAGGTGACTTATTAAGAAGCCAGTAGCGAATAAAAGGCCTGAATATCCTTATTAGTTTTCTTTTAAAACCCAGGTGCTTCCTAATATCATTTAAAAAATCTTCCAGTCTTCTGTGCTGATAATCCAAAAGTTTCTGGCTTTCCGAAGTATCCATCCAGTCAAGGTAAAAAGGTTCGGTTGAAAATGCTTGCTCCGGCAGCATTCCGATACCAATAAATTCCAGAATCCTGCTTACGAAATCCCCCTGGCACATCTGGCAGCTTTTGCCGCCTCCTATAAGCAGAGTCCTGCACCGGATATTTTCTTTGGTTACTGAATTAGCAAAGGCTATACCGGCATCATGGGCATGGATTAACTCAATCCTCGTATCCGGCGGAACACTAAAAAGAAGCGGGTCCATATCACACAATGATACACCCAGAACTGCGCCCAGCCTCAAAATAGTCCAGTCAAGGCCGGATATTTTTATCAGCTGCTCACAGGCGACCTTATGATGTGAATAATTATCAGTGGGCATAACCGGGTCGGATATCTTCCTGGGCGGCTTAAGATGATTTGTCTTACCAAATACGGAAACCGAAGAAGCAAAGATAATCCTTGGTTTTACCGGAAGCGCTCTCATCGCATTTAATAAATTACGTGTTCCTTCTACATTAATTTCCCAGGTCCAGTTCGGCCTTTTTTCAGTTAAGGATGGAATCACAAAAGCCAGGTGTATAACTGTATCCTGATTGGCTACTGCTCTCTCTACATCTTTTTTATTTGTTATGTCACCCCATATTATTTCTATATCCTTTTCAAATTTTTTATAAATTTTTTCATTTGCAGGAGTTTTTAATTCAAAAACCCTTACCCTGCAGCCTTTTTTTAACAACTCCTGCAGGGTAAATTTACCTACATTACCAAAAGCTCCTGTTAATAATACATCCATTTTTAAATTCACCATTCTTTTAATTATTTCAAACTCATTTTTTACGTTACCTTAAAATGCCCTCCAATAAAATCATGGGGCTGTCTTTTGCAACCTTATCCCATTCAGTCCCATCCGGGTCCAGCATTCCCTGCATTATAAAACCCACTGCGACCGCTATTATTAGCCGGGCTGCAGTATCTGAATTAATACTTTTAATTATTTTTTTCTTTTTCCCTTCTTCTACCAAATCTTTAAATATTTTTAAATACTTTTGATATGAGCCAATAGTAATCTTACGGAGGTTATCATCCCTTGTAGCCCTTATCCATAAATCAATAAATACAGGCAGCTTACTGCCGGCATCCTTAAAAATCTGTTTTGCCTTTGATATATTCATAAAAATTTCCAGCATATTCGATGAATCTTCTCTGGCAGTGTTTATATACCCGTCAATTATTGCCAGCCACTGATTTAACATTTCCAGGAAAAGGTCCTGTTTGCTGGAAAAATGATGATAGAAGGCGCCCTTGCTCATACCTGCGGTTTTACAGATCTCATCTACTCCAGAAGCATCAAGGCCGTACTTCGTAAAACACTTCTCTGCCGCTTCCAGCAGTTTATTTTTAGATCTTTTTCCTTTTTCCTTTATAACCATACTTCAATACCTCATTATGCAAAAGATACCAACTGGTCGGTATTTATATTAAAATAATTTTACTCATCTGTCAATATAAATTATTATTCAAAATAAATATTCTTTACCAATTCTTTTTTTAAGGTTTACAAATAGTTTATAATTTAAGTAAGGGGAAAAATTATTTAAAAGCTAATTACAGGTTTTTACCCGTTATAACAAAATGATAAATATGGAAGACTTTTTTGCCGAACATACAAAACCATTAAACGGAGGAATTAAAAATAAAAATGGATAGCCCGAATACATTTATATGGATTTCCTTTTTTGCAGTTGGCGCCGCAATAGTTAACGGAATAGGAATCTGGGTCATTTACAAAAACAGGAAATGGGCCGAAAAAGCAATCACCTATTTTATGTGTTTCGCTGCAGGGGTGCTTATTACTACACCTCTAATAATCGCATTTCCCCAGGCCGCAGAAAAAAATCCCTATGCGGGATATGCTACTCTGGCAGGCTTCTTATTTATGTTCTTCAGCAATAAGCTGATAAAATACAGGACCAAACAAAAAGAGCTTGCTTTCGGCATTACTGCCGCAGAAGGGATAGGCATACACTCTTTTATAGATGGCGTCATTTATTCTGTAACCTTTAGTGTCAGCATACTAACCGGTTTTATGGCTGGAATCGGTCTTGTAATCCATGAATTCGCAGAAGGGGTAATCACTTTCTCCATTTTAATAAAAGGCGGCGTTAGTGAAAAAAAAGCAGCATTCTATGCTTTACTCATAGCATCTCTTACCACCCCCATAGGAGCATTTATTGCTTGTCCATTTATAAATAAACTAGATAGCTCCATTCTTGGGCTGGCTCTTGGATTTGTTGTAGGAGTACTGGTCTATATCTCAGCCTCCCACCTTTTACCGGAGGCCCAGACAAACCAGAAAAAACATTCTACCCTGACCTTCTTATCAGGAGTGGCACTTGCCTTATTTATTGCATTCAGCAAAATTTTTTAATGCTGATTTCTGCTTTTTAAACTGATAGGATAAATATATTAAAAACTTAAAATTGGCAGAACAACATCTAGCTTCTGACAAATCTCTCTACAAGACCCGGGTTGAACTGGGTTCCAGAACACCTCATTAGTTCTCTTTTGGCTTCTTGCTCAGAAATTGCAGACCTGTAATGCCTGCCAAAAGTCATAACATCATAAGCATCTACTATTGAAACTATACATGCATTTACAGGAATCTCAGCTCCCTTCAGCCCCTGGGGATAACCATCTCCATCCCATCTCTCGTGATGCGACAGTATGCCTTCGGCTATAGTAGCAATCTGGGGAGTTGATTCTGCTATTCTGTAACCGATTTCGGGATGTCTCTTTATAATATTCCACTCTTTTGAATTCAACCTTCCCCTTTTCATCAAAATCTTATCAGGTATTCCTACCTTCCCTATATCATGCAGGGCAGAAAGCAGCTCAAGCTCATCCAGCTCGTTCTGGGGTAGATTAATGGCGCTGCCCAGCATCAGGGACAGTTTTCTCAACCGGTCCGCATGCTCCTTGGTTTCGTGATTCTTCTCCCACAGTATTCTTTCCAGTGAAAGAATAATAGAATTGTAAATGCTCTTTCTTTTAAGAAGCTTATTTTTATACATATTGTTCTCGGCTTCTTTTATAACTCCCCTCAGATTCTGGCTTTTATCCGTCCTTGATGAAGTTCCTATTGATATATTTAAAGGTATCTTCTGGTCCCTGGTTTCCATACATATTTTATTTATTTTATTTAAAACTATCTCCACATCCTTTTCGCTGGACCTCGGCATTAGTATGAAAAATTCATCCTCGCCCCACCTCGCAATGATATCCTCTTCCCGGGAGCAGTACCTCAAAATTTTAGCCACCCTCTTAAGCAGCCCATCTCCTTCGTTATATCCGAAAGCGTCATTTACAAGTTTAAGTCCGTTAAGGTCGCAGATTATAAAATTTAACGGCAAATCCCTGTCTTTATATATATTTACCAGGACTTTTTCGAAATAAGCCCTGTTGTAAAGCTCCGTCAGTTTGTCATGAAAACTAATATATCTTATTCTCTTTTCCGCTCTCTTCTGCTCACTGAGATTATTTATAATCTCTATCCTTGCCTTCATATTATTATGGGCAACAGTCCTACCTGTTATTTCCACAATTACTTTGCCCCCGCTGCTTTTAAGTCCCGCTACTTCATAAGGTTTATCATTGCCGGAATTAACCCTGCTCATCACTATATCCCTGTATTCAGGCGCAATAAAATCAACTAAATCTTTGCCTACTGCATCGGAATAATCACAGCCGAATATTTTTTCAAAAGACTCATTTATGTCCAGTATTTTTCCGTTATTATGGATAACGATACCCTCCATTGAAGTTTTAAAAAGGGTATCGAATTTTTCCGCGTTCTCTTTGAATCCTCTCTCAAGTTCATTCGTTTTAGTAACATCCTTTATAATTATCTTAAAACCTATTATTCTATTATCTTTATTTTCCAGAGGACCGAAATATACTTCTCCGAAAAGAACATCCCCATTTTTTTGTGCTGTGAAATTTCAAAAGAACCGACCTCTTTTCCTTCCAATATTGACCTGAATATCTCAAGATACCTGGGGATATCCCTGGTGCTTATATTAACTCTCCGTGTAAAATATTTGCCTATCAATCTTTCCCTTGAATAACCTGAAAAGTCCAGCGCAGCATCATTGCACTCTGTTATTATTCCCCTGTAATCTATTATTATGATACCTACGGAGCTTGTTTGAAGGAGACTTCTGTATTTCCCTTCATTTTTCTCAAGTAACTTTTTATAGTTTATAAACTGCCTTTCAGATTTCCTGAGGTCAATAATCCTCTGGTTCATTTCCATCAGTTTGTTTATAAGCTGCTCTTTTGTAACCTCTTCAATATCCATAATCTACCTGAAACTTCTTTAGCTTTTAATACAACTAAAAAAAATCAGAAGTGAAACTCACCTCTGACTTTTAGAGTGTTAAATTTTTTTGAATTAATCTGTAACTACTTTTTTTTAAAAAAAAATAAATCCTCATTTAAAAAACAATCTTTTTTAAACCGGAAATTAGCTTAATTAAAATTATAAATCATAGATTCCACTTCCTCCGGGTCTATTATCTCTCCCCGGCATCAGGTTTCTTCACCTTTTTCATTATTTTCTGCAAACAGAATCTCCTCATCCTTACTATAACTATTTTTCCCATTTTCTTCAATTGTATCAATGCTGTTATCTATACCAAGGCCGTTATTATCCATTTCACTGTCAAAATCCTCTTTCTTAATACGGTAATCGCCCTGCAAATTTTGCGCGTCAATCTTTTTTAAGAATAATTTAAACTCTTCCGAAATTATTTTTTTTAGCCTCTTTTTAAACTCGTCATATTTACACTGCAGATAATTAATATCTTCTTCAAGTTCCTGTTTTTTTCTTAATAAATCTTTATAAGAATCCTCCATACGTGCTTTATCATCTTCAATCCTATCTTCTATTTCATACTCTTCGCCTATTTCTTCCCTTTCTTCTCCATCCTGCTCTGCCTTTTTTCCGCCATCAGTTTCCCTGTCATCCCCATTTTTATTATTCAGGCTATCAAGACTATCCAGAAAAGTTTCCATATCCTCTTCGCGCACTTTTATAGAATCCCCCGTTTCAACAGCAGGCAACTTTTTCAGTGTAATCATATTCATTATTTCCTGCTCACTTACACCAAGCATCTCCGTAACTTCTTCGATTGTATATAACCTGTCATTACTTCTCATATTCATTCTTATCCCTGCCCGAATTGTGAACGACCATTATCCATCTCTAAAAAATATTTCCCATAATTATAACATATTAATTAATTAAAATAATCATGCCATTTGTTTTACTGCCAGTATATTTATAATAATACCGTTGTTATTTCCCTGAATAAAAATTAAAATAAAAGGCCTGGATCAGTCATGATTAATCACGGGACAGACAGAGAGACCCCATATTCCCGGACCGGTATGGGCGCTCATTACTGAAGTAACTTCAGTCAATATTAATTCATCTATTTCAATTTTATCATCACTTTTTATTATCTTCTCTAACTCCAGCGCAGTATTTATATCTTCCCCGTAAAAAATACCAATCTTTCTTTTTTTACCGGGATAAGAGCTTTTTTTAAGCTGCCAGTAAATCTCAATCCGTGAATTCTTTTTATTCCTGACAAATTTTATCAGTTTAACTTTTCCATCTCTTCCCAGGGTTACAATTGGTTTCAGCCTTATCGACATTGATAGGAATTTACCCAGAAAAGGTGCCCTGCCCCCGACAAATAAGTATTTAAAGTTATCAATAGCAGCAAAAAGTTTGTTATTCCTTATAAGATAATCAATAATTTCCTCTATTCTCTCCCTGTTTTCTCCTCTCTTTGCCGCTCTTGCCGCCTCCAGGGCAATAAAACCCATGCCAATAGCGGCTGATTTTGAATCGATAATTTTTATATCCACCCCGGGGAAAAACTTTTTTGCCTGGCTTGCAGAATTAAATGTGGTAGAAAGTTTTGAGCTTAGATGAATTGAATATATCAAATTTTTTTTCTTATCCTCTATAAGGTGGCGGTAAGTTTCTACAAATTCCCCAACCGATGGTGTTGATGTAAATATCTTTACGCCTTCTCTTAACTTTTTAAAAAGGACCCGGTTATTTATTTCTTCCCTATCTTTATATAACCTTCCCCCGTATCCAACATTAAGAGGCACGACGGTTATTTCATTATTGCTGGCCAGTCTTTTCGGTATATCTGCAGTAGTATCCGTAACTATTGCTATGTTTTCCATAAATATCCTTTTAAAAATTAAATCCTATTTTACATTAAACCGGCTAAAAATATAATAAAATTATTCTCCCGGCACAGAAAATAGACAGCCAAGACACTTAACTACATAATATTTTAAATTTTTCCTATTATTTTTCTAAATTTTTAAATAAAATAGATGAAATAATATTACAAATCTGTTATAAAAGTCATAAACATTTATAAGGATTCTATCCTGCTGTAGCAGAATTGTTCTTTATAAAATAAAAATTCTACAGACAGATATCTTATATAGAATAGTATTTTTATGATAGAAACCAGATACTCATACAGTTACAGAAAAGATGCTCCAAGAATAATCGCCGTTTCCAGCCAGAAAGGCGGCGTTGGTAAAAGTACGACTGCTGTAAACGTAGCTACATATCTAGGTGAATTCGGATACAGAACCATACTGGTAGACATGGATCCACAGGGCAGCTCCACAGTCGGTCTGGGGATAAACCACAGGAAATTAAATAATTCCATCTATGATTCGTTAATTCATAATGAAGACCCGAATAACGTAATAATGGAAACCCCCTATAACAACCTGGCACTGCTGCCTTCCGGCCGTCCTCTTTCAAATGCAGAAATTGAACTTTCAGTAGTCGGCGGGAGAGAGTTCAGACTGAAGAATATTTTTGAAAATATTGATTATGATTTTGATTTTATAATTATAGATTGTTCACCCACTCTTGGAGTCCTTACAACAAATGCCCTTGTCTCCGCCAGTGAAGTTCTGATTCCAATGCAATGCGAGTACTACGCACTTGAGGGAATCACCCGTCTTGTTGAAACTATAAACGAGATTAAGAAAGTTTTTAATGAACCGCTTGAAATAACGGGTATAGTATTTACCATGTATTTAAAAACAGTCTTATCAAGACAGATAATAAAACAAGTAAAAAGCTATCTCCCCGATAAGGTGTTTAAAACTATTATACCTAAAAATGTTAAGCTTGTAGAAGCGCCGGGCATGGGAGAGCCAATTAAAACTTACAATCCCTCATGCAGGGGAGCCCGCGCCTATGAAAGCCTGACCAGAGAAATTATTGAAGCTAAAAATAGCCCCCTTAAAAAAAATTTTCCATCACTTCCCAGAAGAATCATAAACTTCTGGGACACGGGCGCTGCTCCCAGACACGCTACAAAATAATATTGACACATTTCAGTTAAACAGGTGCCTTTCATTACTTATGCTAAAAACAGGTAAATTTGATTATTTTATAAATAGTTTTATAATTAAATTAAGTAATATTTTATTATTATTTTAATATATCCTTTTATTAAAAATATTTTTTATATTGTTAAACTGAACAAGAGGTGCGATATGAAAAGGATACCATCAAGAATAGGAATTCTTACTTCTCTGGTTTCTATTATTTTTATTATTATAACCTTCTCTTTCGCAAACATCGCCTGCACACAAGATGAATCAGGCGAAACTGAAGAAATGATTGAAGATAATCTGGAAAACGGTGCAAACGGAGATGATGAGGCCTCCGGTAAGGAAAAACCCGACCAGGAAGAAATCACCGAACCTTCCTATAAAGTACTTTATCATCTGACCAGGAATAAGGTCTCAAAAACCGAAACCGCAGGTACCGAATGTTACCTTTTTAATTTCCATAATTACCTGGATGGGGGGGATAATCAATCCCGACGGTACCGGAAACAAAATATTAGAACTAAAAGAATATCCCACCAGTCTTATTAGAGGCATAAAACTTGAAAATTATTATTATATATACTCTCCTAACGACCCGGTTTTTCAGCAGGAGGGCTTTGATTTCTTCAATTATGATATTGAAGGCCAGACAATGATTGAAGCTGATTTCAGCGCCAGCGCCGGAAGCGAATTAAGCACTTCCCCGCCTGACAGATATCCCGGTGGTATTATCGTCTCTCCTGAAAATGCATACCTTGCATATCCGATGACCACGCATAAGGATGCCGGTTCTTCAGGAAGCAGCTTTACGATGGAAAGATTTAATCCTTTTCTTTCCGACTCAAATCTTGTAATTAGGGATACCAGTAATAACCAGGAAAAAAGTGTCCTGGAAAATACCTATAACAGAAAGCTTTCCTCCAGCTTCGGCCAGTTTTCTTCAGTAGATAATTCTTTCTATACCATATCAATAGAAAACGGCAGCTTTAGATTTGTAAAGATATCCCCTGATACGGGAGAGGTTAAAGATTTCTCTGAAGCTTTTCCATACTTTGACTGGAGCCAGATAGACCGGGATGAATTTTTCCCGAGGTCGGGCGATTTTTCATATGCTGAATTCTCATTATCTCCAGACGAAGAAAGAATGGTCATTTATAAAAATAATTATGTGGCAAATATTGAAAATCCATGCTCGTCAGAAGCCAAACATAAACTCTGGATCTTAAATCTAGAAGACGGCAGCACTGAAATCTTTGATAAACAGAATGGTTATGTAACAGACGTTTCCTGGAATCCTGACGGCAGCCAGAAATTTGCCCTGTCAATTAACAGCCACAGCGGGTGTTACCCGGATTATATTAATGCAAGAATCGATTTAATGGATAAAAATGGCGGTTCGCTGGAAACAATTTTAACCAGCTCTAAAAGCAAAATAACAAATATCAGCTGGTCTCCTGACGGAGAAACCATTGCTTATGATATTTACAGCACTGATCATGCAGGCCGCCTGAAATTAATCAGCGTGGAAGATAAAACAGTAGAAGAGCTAATCAGCAGCAGTACATTGATTAACAATGGTTTAATTGAAGATACAGCAAGCAGCGAGCTGCCTATCCTTATAATACTTATAGGCTGGGTAAAGGAATAAAAAATAAAATCTTTACGTACAGATAGATATTCCTATAACGCATATTGTTTTTAAATATCAGTGGGCTGATCTATCCTGCCAAAAATCTTTTATTTTATCCGCTTTGCAAGCGACTCTGTGAGCTTGAAAACTCTTTTTGACTCTTCATTACTCATTGTCCCCATTCCGCAGGCAGGAGTAAAAATAATACTTTTCAGTATATCTTTCTTACTTATACCTTCTTTTTCAAATTTTTCCAGGACCGATAAAAATTTCTTATACAGTTCTTCCTCCGTTATCCCCTCCTTATATTCCGCAGTCGGAACAAGCCCAAAGGAAAGAAAGCTGCCGCGTTTTAAAAAATTCTTAACTCCATCCGGATAAAGCGCGAGTTTCTTACCAAAACTGTATGAATCAAAGCTTAAGATATCAATTCCCAGGTCAAGCACTATCCGCCAGTTTGTATTACCGCAGCAGTGAAGACCCAGAATTATGTCATTTTCACGCTCCCTTATAAAATCAATAAAGCTTCCTATGAGAAAAGATACCTTTTCATCGCTGACTGCCAGATAGGCCGAACCAAGCCCCCAGAGCGAAGGTTCATCAAAAAAAAGTAAAGGTACCTTGCCTATTTTTTTAACTTCCTGCACCTGCCACAGGCCTTTCATGGCAAGACCCAGAGTTACGGCTTCGGCAAATTCATCATCAAAAATCATTGACTGCTTATCTTTTTTGGTCAGTGAAATTAAATATGTAATAGGCCCTGTTATCTGGACCTTAACAAACGGGTTATCCCTGCCCCTGCATTTTTCAAGCATGGGGTAAAAGGATTTTAAGTATTCAGAACTTATCTTAAAATAATCGTAACAGTCGTGGGCTATATAATCATAAAATTCAGCCATGCACTTCTCCCTGTCTTTTGATTCATTATAAAAGACACTCTTCTTTTTATAATCCTTTGTAACACATGGTAAATTTTCCGCAAACTGCAGAAACATGTTTTCCTTCGGGTCCCTCTTCGTAAGCTGTGGAACATAAGGAATATCCGGGCAATATTTTAAAACAAGGTCGCATGCCTCATCTTCGTTAATAAACGGGAGACTCCCGATTCCGGTTACCCTCAGGCTCCTGTCCATACCCCTCAACAGGTCAATTGGTTTCTTTTGCATAAACTTCTACCTCTTTAGAACTTCCCCAATATTAAGTTAAATTTTGCTGTAAAAAATCACTTGTTTATCTGAATGATTATAATTCATTTATATCTTTTTTTCTAACAGAAGTTCAAAAGCTTTTTAGATAAAATTTCACTTAATATAATTTACCCCATATCCCCTGCTGCATGACTGCATCCAGAAAAATATTTACTTATCTATTAATAGACTAAAATATTAATTAGAGGATTATAAATATATTAGGAGATATATAAATGAAAAAATGGATAGTTGCCTCCACCGCTATTTTTATAATGCTTGCGCTTACATTAACCCCAATATATATGCTGGGCGCAGACCCGGGTAATCTTGTTACAAACGGAGATTTTAGCTCCGGTAATTTAGACAACTGGGTTATAGTTAACAATGTCAGCATAGTGGATGATGCAGGAAATTTTGCCGCAAGTATTGACTCCGCTGGAATACAGTCAAGCATGAGCCAGACAATTACACCGGTTCCGACCAATAATTTGTTATTCAATTGCCGGGTTAAACCTATAAACTTTGATGACGGGGAAATTATCCTGACATTAGCGTTATTTTCATCAGGTAACCCGCTTGGAGCTATAGCAGTAGGATTTTTCCCCGGGGCCTTTACAGTAGATCAGTGGGATTTAATAAGCTCTGAAGGATACCATCTTCCTACAGTATGGTATAATTTAACGGGCCAGAAAATACCCGCTTTTGATACAGTCATTTTATCGGCAACAACTTCTCCGGGGAACCTTGTTTATTTTGATGACTTTTCCTTAACTCCTATATATCCTGAAGCTCAAGAGGTAGCATGGGTCCGCACAATGCCTATGACATGCTGGCGGGTCTGGGTAAACGAGGATAACAACTTCCAGTTTATCTTCTGGTATCCGTATAGAAATAATAATTGGGTAAGGGTATACGATATGGAGGGAAATATGGTTTTTGAAGTAGACCTTCCCGTGAATGACCCGAACCTGATTGTTGACCTTCCTGACGGCTTTTATACAGTAAAAACATTCCATGACGAATTTGAAACACCAATGCAGGAGTTTATTATAGGGAAATAAAAGGGCATCTATTATTTTTAAAATATATTTTTTAATATGAAGAACTTCCTATTTTTCTTTTTAATAATATTCATGCTTTTTTCAATACTTACTTCTGGATGCTTCAAAGCTGCACAGGATGAAACTGCCTTAAGCAGCCGTGATACGGATGGGACAGATTCAGGCAATAAAGAAGATGTACAAACCGGAGATATTGTGTCGGAAGAGACTTCAGATGTCAGCAGCATTCAGGAAGGGCAGGAAAACATAGAAAATGACATAATGTTTTATAACAGCGAAGTAAATTTCGCCTTTATCTATCCCCAGGAAAACCTGATAATCTCATCATGTCCCGGTATCACGGAATATCATGATGGCAACCTTTTATTAAGTGTCAGTATTAATGAAATAGATAGCTTCACGGGCTCAAGCAGAGATGAGATGCTGGCCGAGAAGTCGGCTCTTGAATCCGGCAGCCCGGGCTACTATCCGGAGTACTCTTTTGAGCCGTCAAGAAAATTGACAGGGATAAGCGATACTTACGTAAAAGAGTTTTTAACCCTTTCAGGATATAGCGGCGCCTGTGATATAACTTTTGACCATGAAGCAATCTTCTATAATAACGATTACCGGGTCAGGATACTGCTTTCAGCAAACAAAGATAAAATAATGGAAAGTATTGAAAAGTACTTCACCATGGATGCGGCAGACTGCTCCGGACAAATGACCTGGTGTCCTGATAAAAAGGATGATTTTTATGAAGAGCTTATAGCCGGCCAGGCATCGACTCCCGCGCTTGAATGGCGCGACTTATTTGAAGATATTATGTACCTTCTCCAGATAAATGATTTTAAAGGAGCAACAGCCGGCTTCAGCAGATTGATATATAAAAGAATACTTGAAGAAAGTACCGGCGAAAATTATTTAATAAGTGCTTCCTATCCCCAATTCCAGTCTGCCGTTGCGGGAGAGATGGATGAAACCATAAATAGGATAATATACGACCAAAAAATTCTTTCTACAATAAATAATTTTAAAGAAGAAATTTATTCCTATGAAGATGAAAGTTTTGACTCCAATTACTTTCTTACTATAGATTACTCGATATATATGTATGATGAAAATGGAATCTCTGTATGCTTTGATATATACCCCTTTCTTGGAGGAGCTCACGGCCTGCTTTATTTTGAAACCATTAATTTCGACCTTGAAAAAATGGAACAGGTAGAAATGGGAGAATTATTTGTAAGTGATTACGACTGCTACAACCTGATATCCGGATACTGCAGGGAAAGTCTCGGCGCCCAGATTAAGGAAAGGGGCTTTGAGATAGACAATCAACTTCTTAAAAACGGTACCGACCCGGACTTTCCTGATAATTTTAAAAATTTTATTGTATCGCCATACGGGCTAATAATAAAATTCCCCGCTTATCAGGTAGCGCCATATGCAGCAGGGAGTTTTACAGTCAATATCCCCTACTCAGAATTTGAAGATAACATAGATCCTGATAGCTTAATAGGAAATTATAATAAATAGAATATTCTGATGCAGGTATTTTCCACTTTAAACCTTTATAAATTTCTCTTTATCTTTCTTTTTACCGTAATAAAAAATTTCTTCCAAACTGGTTTTTTTAGTAAATCTAATTTTAAATTAAAAATATCCTTTTCTTACGCACCCTTTTTTATCTAATATACAGCCAAAAAAATATACCCGGATTTAAAATTCTTAAATAAATTTCTGCTTGAAAAAAATTATTTCATGAGCTTTTATTTAACATAATTTATATATAAATTTAATTCATTAATAAATTTATTTAACTAATGAGCTCTAATAGAAAACTTAAAGAAGGTACCAACTTAAGAGATATGCAGGCCGTGAACAGGTCTCTTGTCATCAGACTGCTGCGAAACAGCAAAACCTGCTCCCGGGCTAAACTTGCAAAATTAACCGGTCTAAGACAGGCCACTATTACAAATATCATAAATGATTTTATTAACTGGGGCCTCGTGAATTTCATAAAACACATATAAAAAGCTTCTGATTATATTTTATATTACTCCAAACTGGACAAAAATTTTTTACAATATTATAATGTTGTTTATATATTAACAAATTTATAAGTTTGTATTATTAAATACAATTCTATATAATTGTTTATCTTTTTATCATTTATAAATATAATTAGCAATCATCATCAGAATACAGACAAATGAAAAATAAAAAAAATAAAAAAGTTGTTGTTATAATGGGCGACTTAATATCATCCAGCAAAGTTGAAGGTAAAAATACATTAATAAAGAAAATATATAAAACCATAAATTCTATAAACAGTTCTTTTTCTAATGAAATTATCCTACCGCTGGAGCTTACAAGAGGAGATGAGGTATCAACTGTAATGCTTGAACCTGGAAAAAGCTTTGAGCTTTGCTATTTAATAAATAAGAAAATTTCCCCAGACCTCTTCCGCTTCGTTATAGCAAGCGGGACCATTGATAATAATATGCTGAATGAAGCAAAAAACGTAAACCAGGTAACCGGGGAAGTTTTTTATAAAGCGTCAAAAATGATGTCTGTTTCTAAAAGGCAAAAATTATTTTATAACTTTTCACTTGATTTCAAATATAACGAATTTAACCAGTTCTTAAATTCAGTAGCTAATTTCTTGCAGCTACTTTTTAATAAAATGACCGCCAGGCAGAGAGAAACTGTCGACCTGTATAAGAAATTACACAACCAGAAAGAAGTAGCCAGAATAATCAATAAAAAACAACAAACTGTATCTTCAAGACTTAAAAGTGCAAATTGGAATTATTTTGAAAAAGGTTATAATTTAATTAATAAAATTCTTAAAAACTATAATTCTTATAAATAATTTTAAAAAATGGATTACACGGATACCGGCAGTATTTTACTCCAATACCTTATAATAATAATATTCTATATTTTTACCCTTGCTACAAGCGGAATGATAGTGGAACTTTTTATTGGAATAAATAAAAAAAGAAAATCTGTTATAAATAACAACCTTTCAAGAAAAAGACCCGCATTAAATCTAGATACCGGTACTATAATCGGTAAATGTAAAAATATACTTACTCTAACCCTGATTTTACTTGGCGCATATACAGGATTGGCTTTGATTTTTACTGCAAAGTCTATAATCAGGGCAGACATGATCAAAAAAAATCCAAAATACTACCTGGGAGGTACACTGGTCAATTTTACATATTCAATCCTGGTCGGGCTTGCCATTATTACCGTCTTAAAATTATTAGGAATCCCTTTCAAATTATAAATATTGTAACTCCGCAATATGTAAAATATAAATCCTCTCTAAAAAACTAAACTTCATTTATTCCTGCAATTATATTCCAGGTCCCCTTAAAAAATTATGGAATTATAAAGACATTAAAGGTACTATTAAAAGAACTGCCAAAATTAAAAAATAAGAAAAAATGCATAATTCTAAAAGAACTAAATTAAGAAATTATTTAATGGAGTTCCCAAACTACATCTCCCTGTTTATTTATTCATTCTTTATGATGCTTTCAAGCCCGATACTTCTGGACATGGGCACTTATTTTAATGTATCACCTGAAAATATGAATCTGGTAATAACATTTTTTTCCATTGGCGTTGTCTCTGGTATTATTGCATTATATTTTTTAGACAAACAGCTTAAAAGCAGTACAATAATTGTATGGACCCATATTTTGCTGCTGCCAGCCCTGGCAGGGTTAATACTTACTACATCTTTAAACTTATTTTATATATTGTATTTCATTTCCGGGTTTTTCATGGGAATTATATTTATGAATGCCAATACCCGCATGATTGAGGGAAAAGTAGAAAATAAGGATAGCATTGTTAATCTGGGTCACAGTTTTTTCGCAATGGGCGCACTCACCGCTCCCTTCTTCTCTTCGGGGATTGTAAGCAGACAAATAAACTGGAAGCTTATTTACCTGGCAGTTATAATTTTTGTTTTATTATCTCTTGCATTATACCTCTATCAAAATAAAAGAAATAATAGCAGGAAAGACCTTATAGTAAAAAATAAAGCATTTTATGCAAGGGAGTTGCTCCAAAATAGAAATAAATTTATTTACATGGCTATAACAATAACCCTGCATTTTTTCTATGTCATGTCAGAGGTAACAGTTTTTTCCTGGACACCAACTTTCTTCAGGATTGAGAAACTATTTGACCTTTATAATGCCAGCTTTATAGTATCTTTATTCTGGGCAGGAATACTTGCAGGAAGGCTGCTGGTAAGCTTTCTATCATATAAATTCAGGGCCGGTACCCTGCTTATAGCATTATCTATTATCAGTCTAACCGGCTTATCCCTTATAATCTTTCCAGTGAACCGGGAAATAAATTTCATTGGGGCAGCACTTACCGGCCTGGGCTTTTCCGGCATACCGCCGCTTTTAATCTCCTCGGCAGGTAGAATTTTTACCTCAGGAAAAGACCTTGTACTTACCATATTCTTTGCTGTTGGAATCGGGGGTGGAAGCTTTATCCCCTTTATAATCAGAGCTATAGCAAATTATAGTCTTTTTGCTTCTATGATAATAGCCATTATATTCATGGTAATTATAGCTATCCTTGTAATTATACGGAAGCACTACAGAAAAACTCTTAAAGAAGTTAAAAAAATATCTTAACAGAGAAATTTTTTATCTAAAAATCCTACTATGCTTTACATCCATTTCTCAAGCCATTCAAGAATTATATCGGGCTTATCCTGGAAATAGCTATAGCTTTCAAAACGGTGTCTTGTATCCTCTATCCAATAAAACTCCTTTGGCTCAGGAGTATTTTCATAAAAACTCCTGATATCTGAAAGTTCCGTCCAGGGGTCATTTCTCGCCTGAACATACATAATCGGTACCTTTATATCCCTTATATAACGGTAAGGTGACATATCTTCCAGACGATGTTCACTGCGCATGTTTACGAATCTTTTCACCATTGGAACTATTATTTTTGCTACAGGCGGCGTAAATATCTTTTTAGAATAGTTCCTAACGAAAACTTCCATAGATATTGGCTGAACTGCTGCCACGCAACGAACCTTTTCAAATAGAGACTGCTCCTTACCCATTCCGATAATTGTAGAGTTAGCACCCATACAAAAACTTACAAAACCTATATCAAAATCTCTTAAATCATCGTGGTTTTTAATAAATTTCATAGCAGCAACTATATCTTTATATTCTTCAAGGCCAATGCCTGCTTTACCACCGTTAGGGCTCCTGCCGCTCTCACCATGATTCCTGAAATCAAACATTAAAACCCAGTAACCTTTTTTATGAAAGTGCGCGGCAGTTTTTATAAATTCTATTTCCTTATTATATAGTTTGGAAAAACTTCTGTACGATGTCGTTGAGCCGTATTTTGTCAGTCCTCCAACATGCGTCATTATAATCAATTTATCTAAAGAGCCAGGTATCAGCCATCCCTTCAAGACGACATCATCAGAAGATACAAATTCTACATCTTTAAAGACAAGCCCGTAGTCTGAAGGGGTTTTGGGAACCGGTTGTCGGTCAATATAAATTATTGTGCCTGAAAGAAAATAGCAGAATAAAAAATAGATACAAGCAAGTGCCAATAATGCTATAAAAATATATAATGCTATCATTATTTCAATACTCCTAAAAATATAAAAATTTTTTTATATTTTACCATACAGTTGCATTAACCACATTATCTATTAATCATTTGCTGATTTAACTGGAATTAAAATAAAATCTTTTTTTAAATAATATCGTCTATTAAATTGAATATTATAAAAATAATTAAAGAGGTATGAATGGATAATAAGAAAAATAAAATCTATATCTCAACCCTGGTAATTTTCTGGATAACGGTTGCTTTTTCTATCTTAGTTTTATTGAATGTTTTTTTGATGAACTCGCTTGACCTGTTC
The DNA here is from genome assembly GCA_034660395.1 of Actinomycetota bacterium. Taxonomy (GTDB): domain Bacteria; phylum Actinomycetota; class Humimicrobiia; order Humimicrobiales; family Humimicrobiaceae; genus JAQVEM01. The sequence continues at coordinate 6,619 of JAYEJA010000161.1, read as the reverse complement.
AACAGGGCTTTATTTTTTACTTCTGCGTTTGCATTGCCCCTGCTGGGCATAGCTCTTGTCGTTTTAGCTATAAAAGGAAGATATACAAAGATTTCAAAATCATTTTTTCTCCTTACGGGCGCATCGGCTATCGGCATGGTGGTAGGTTCGGTACTTCACAATCTAGTATATGCACTTTTCATACTGCTATTCGGGGAAAATTTCTGGGCTGGCGGTGACGAACCTGTATTTTTTATTTTTGCCGTTATTATATGTCCCCTGGCCCTTCTGGCCGGTATAATCGGAAGTATAGCCCTTATATCCAGGAAAAGGGTAATAGCATTGAAATAATAAAATAATTCTTACATATTCTTTTTCTTAACGTTTACCCAGGATTATTAAAACAATACCCCCTGCAAGTGCTACTGTTGCGAATATATAACATAATATTACTGCCGCCTTATCGCTCATATTCTTACTGAGCTTCCACTTTATAATCTTAATTATTGAAGGCGGTTTTCCAATTGCCACATAGTATACAAATGCAGCATAAACCAGGCATGCGATTCCTCCTATTGTATAACCCATCTTTCAATAACTCCTTTCCTAAAATTCCGTTATATTTATAAAAATATTACTGAAGCTTTCTTGCTATCCTGGGCGCAAGTAAAGCATAAACCACACCGCATATAACCAGTATAATACCTATATAAAGTAATAATTGCGGCCACGTACCACTCTTTGAAAGAATATTATCATTTGCTTTGTATGCCCAGTAAAATGGTGACCACCAGAAAAATGCCTGCCATTTTTCCGCAACGAATTCATATCCTGCAACAGACCCTCCCAGTGGCAAAAACAGAAGTTTTACACTGCCTGCTGCTTCCATTATGTCATTGCTGTTTAATCCCTGCAGAAACCCGATAATCAAGCTCAATATGGTCGTTGAAAAGATAACCAGTGCTGCCTGCCCTATATTTATGTCATAAAAGCCCGTTATTAAGATACATGCAATTGATGAAACCACTGCAATAAACATGCCTGTAAAACCTTTGCCCAGTATGAATGCACTGCGTGAAGCAGGTGTTACGTTTATCGCGCTGACAGTTTTATCCATTTTTTCTTCAAGTATATTCATGGCAATGAGCATCCCTGCCAGCATGGAAATTAAAAGAAGAAGCATATTTACAAGCCGCTTTTTTAAAGGCGGAACTGTCCTGCCAAATTCAATTATCTCGGAGCGTGCATCTTCCAGCTGTACGTCTGATTCATAAAGTACATTTAAAAGCTTTGCATATTCCACGATGGATTCAAGCTCATTGCCCTGTGCCAGAATATAATAGCCACCGCCCTCCGGAAGTACTCCGACTACATCATCCCTGGCCATTACTCTATCTTCAACCTCCTGCCGGTCCTCAAACAGTTCAATATGGGCAAAGTCATCAAAGTAGTCTGCCTGTCCCGGGTTCTCATCTTCTACCAGGGCTAAATTTACAGTAGTATCATTGATACCGGGTGATATAAAATTGATTCCCACAGCCATAACCAGGGGGATAATCATCATATACAGCGTTATGAATTCGCGTGAATTTATTTTAAGGTCCCTTGCAAAAATATTTAATATTCTTTTTAACATCCCTGCTCCTCCTTACACACTCAGTGTTTTTTTGAATCTAATATTGGTGACAGCAAATAGTACTATCCCGCCAGCCAGGAACCCGGCACTTGCATACAACGGATATGCTATATTACCACTGGATAAAATAATTTCCTTGAATCCCTGCATTAATGGATACGTCGGTATTAGTTTTATCCAGAATGGATCCCATCCGGGTATAAAATAAGCTATTGCCGGAACCATAAACAGTATCATCAGCAGATAAATAACCCCGAAAGCCTTCATCAAATCATTGTAAAAGCTTGATATAAGCAAACCCAGTGAAGATGAAAAGAATCCGGTTGTGAGCAGCAGCAGGAGCACCAGCCCGTAGTTTATCCTGAACCCCATAACAGGCATGGTAATAATTAGTCCGGAGATTACAGAAGTAAGCGAAACTACAAAAATCTTACTCATAAGATACTGCCATACGGAAGATGCTGTTACTGCATAGGCCTTTATTACCTCTTCCTTTTTATCCAGGAATATATAAGAAGCCAGGATAAACATCCCCATAAGACCGCTGCTAAATGAAATTATGGGAGGAATTGTGTTTTCCCTATCACTTACAGGCTCGAAACCTGTAGTCAGATAGCGGACTTCCTGGCTGCCGATTTGCTCTTCCAGCATACCTATATCCTTGTTAAACATTATCGATATTAGATTTTTTAAACGCGTTGACTCGTAACCCTGCAGATAATATTTAAAATTAAGCTGGTTATTATCATCCAGTCCTACCACCGCACCAGGGTTCTGCTTATCGTATGCAAGTTTTCTTACTGCTTCCTCGCTATCTACGATATATATCTCTTCCTCATCAGTTGTAATAAGCTGCGCATCATACATCTTGCCATCAGCTTCTATCTCGACCATCTCCGATTCTATCCCGGGCTCACTTTCCAGTACGGTATCCACATACATTTCTTTTGCTGCCTGCGGCAGGTCAAGATAAAGATACTGTGTGGCAGTAGTACTAAAATTTTCCGGCACAGCCAACAATAAAACCGCAAGAATTACCAGGGCAAATCCAAGTTCAACATAAAAGTAAAAGCTCCTTGAGACAAGAATAAGTTCTTTTTTAAAGCTGCTTAAAAGTTTCATATCAGACAAGCCCCCTTCCGGTGACTTTTATAAAGATTTCCTCAAGTGTCGCTTCCTTGGTGTGCATTGTAAGGATTTCGCTTTCCGATATGATCTTATTTAAGGTATCTTTTTCCTTCTGGATTATAGTTGAAAAAGTTTGTTTTTCCACATTACCGTCTGCAGCATATTCTACCTCCACAAGTTTCTTTCCGTATTTAAGCTTTAGATTCTTAGGTGAATCTATCAGCTTTATCTCTCCATCCACAATAAACCCTACACGGTCGCATAATTCATCGGCAATAAACATATTATGGGTGGTTAGAAATATTGTCACGCCTCTGCTATTATGCTCTTTTATTATATCCTTAATACCTGCAGCTATAGCAGGGTCGAGTCCGGTAGTGGGCTCATCAAGGAACCACATGCTCGGATTGTTAATCATAGACCTTGCAAATGTAAGACGGTGTTTCATTCCCTTTGAAAACTCGCCTGTCCTTATATTCTCCTTACCGTCCAGCCCTACTAATTTAATTAATTCCAGGGGGTCACGTGTCTTAACGTCGAACAGCTTGCTAAAAAAAAGCAGGTTCTCCAGCGCTGTCATTTTACTGTAAACATTTGACTGCTCAAAAGACATACCTATTTTATTAAACATCTTTCTTTTAATCTTTCTAATGTCATAACCGGCAACAGTTACATTACCTTTCTGGAGCTGAATAAGACCGGTCAGTATCCCCTGTGTCGTTGATTTTCCTGCGCCCGACGGTCCGAGAAAACCAAAAATCTCGCCTTTTCCTACCTTGAAATTTACATCTTTTAGTGCGTAATTTTCATCTCTGGTATAAGAATGATAAAGACCCTCTACTTTAATCATTTTCATTATCTCCCTTCCCATGTGTCCCGATACCATTTTTTATAAAATCTATAAGCAAATCCACTATCTCAATTATACCTTCATCAAGCTTCAACATCCTGCCTTTTTCCCTTTTTATATTATTAAAGTAGTATTCTATTACGCTTACATTCATAGAAGAAATCATGTGACTCGCAAAGTCAAGGTCAATATTATCCCTGACCTCGCCTCTTGAAATTGCATTTTTTAAAAGTTTCCCATAGACATCCTGTGCATTTCTTAATCCTACGCCCATAACTTCATTGTAAATCGGGTGTGAACTGTTTTTAAACAACCAGTTCCCCATAATCGTCAATTCAGGATTCTCTGCCGCAAATTTAAGTCCTTCTGTAAATAATTCCCTGTTAAGCGTATAAAAGTCATACTGTTGCTGGTTCTTTAAAACAGGTGTCAAGAATTTTAATTTTTTTTCACCAATTCTTTTTACAAGATATAAAAATAAATCTTTTTTACCATCAAAATATTGATAAAAACTTCCCTTTGCTATCCTGCATTTATCAACAATCCTGCTTATACTGGCCTTATCATAGCCGGAGACAGCAAATTCGTGGATTGCTTCTTTTTCAATCAGCTGCCTTTTCTTATCGGGGAGATTTTTAAATGTTTCTTTAGGCATATGACACCTCTTTTATGTCATATGACTTTATGGTCATATGACTTTATGGTCATACACTATTACTATTTAGAGGTATTGTCAAGCCCTTCCCTGTGATTTAAATAAACTCTTTGGTTAAATACAAGAAACTAACAAATTTAATTCATACCTCTATTTAAAACCAATTTATTTTAAAAAAAGCTTTTATAATTACTCCCCTTTTTATAATATATTAATAATATCTCATTGCCAAAAATTAATTTAAGCAATTGTAATTTTATATGTATATTCTAGATCTCATAGGAACTTTCGCTTTTGCAGTAACCGGTGCATTAAAAGCAAAGACACATGATCTCCATCTATTCGGAGCTATTTTCCTAGGCACGATTACTGCCGTAGGCGGAGGGACAGTAAGAGATTTAATAATTGGAAGAACTCCTTTATTTTACCTCACGGACCACAACTATCTGATTATTGCAATCGCTGCCAGCATTTTAACCTACTTTATTCCCACAGTTTTTAAGAAATGGTACTCTTTTTTTAGATTTATAGATTCCATAGGACTTTCAGCATTCGCCATAATCGGGGTTTCTGTAGCATACAAGCACCTTTTCAATTCCAACGGCTTCACACTGATTTCTTTTCTTGCTTCAGCCCTTATGGGTATGCTGACAGGTTTCGGAGGCGGGATAATAAGAGATGTCGTCATGGGGAGTATACCTTTTGCCTTCAGGAAGGGTTCAAATTATGCACTGGCAGCTTTATGCGGTTCGGTTTCTTTCTACCTCATAATGTTTTTAAATTCAACCGCTGCCATAATTTTTTCAATTCTTCTTACACTGGTTTGCCGTGAAATAATATCTCCTTTTGGTGTGTACAAAAAGGTTTTTAGAAAAAAAATAAAGAAAAAATAAAAAGACAATATATATCTCAATTTATATCCGTTCTAAATAGAATATATATAATATAGTGTTAGGAAAAAGTTAAAAGTGCACTATTTAAAAGTTAAAAGTGCACTTTTAACTACAACAGAAATAAACCGGTATTTTTATTTAAAATTCGGCAGATTGATATCCTCATTTTTTGCATTCTGGATTCCAATTAAACTATCTTTGTATCACATTCTTATCTCAGCCATCCCAGATCTCATATCCGGTACAATCCTAAGGTTAACCTTCTCCCTTATAGGAGCTCCTGATACAGGAAATATTAATTTGTTAAAGGATATCTTTCTGTATGGATTTACAGTCCTTTCATCCCTTAAGGCAAATACATCTTTTGTAGATTTATATGGTTCTGGCAATACAAATTCTCTGAACAAAGACTTGCCCTCGTCTATTAGCCTTTTAAGCCTGCAATAAGGAACTTCACCGGTAACAGAATGTACCTGATGGTAGTTGTATCTGTCCGCTTCAGCCTTAAGTATTTTTATGCCATCAGATATCTGGCTCACTCCTTCCCTTGCACAGGTCCTTGCAATCCTGTCCTGGAGCCACCTGTATGGCCTCTCAATTTTGCCTTTTGCCTGTGGAGACAGTGCATATCTTACTTTTATACCAAGCTCTAAAAGTATCTTTTTAACCTGGGGATCTACATCTTCTGTAACCTTATAGTGTTTTCTCCATAAGCTGTCTCTTCCCTGTACAAACCTGAAGATAGAATGGCAGTCAAAATAGTAAGAATAGGCCAGACCATAGAGTACCGCTACATCTTCCAGCGACATGATATGAGCCCATGATGTCTCACATTCTACCAGGTTATAGTATAGAAGGTATCTGCTGCAGTCATCTATGGAGGTAATAAGATACCATTTCTTATCAGCATAGGGACTCCACTTATGATGGGACGAGTCATGCTGGACGAGCTCTCCGGCATAATTTGTTACCACTTCCCGGTCATGCGCTTTGCTCTTTGGCCTGTTTATATAGAACCCGCCTTTTTTGGCCCTGTCAATTATGGTGGGCAGAGATACCTCATTTTTGTATTTTTTTTCCAGTCTATCCTTTATATAGCTGTAGTTATAGCCTCTTATGGTATTATCTTCTGCCTCAATAAGATCCTTTTCTATCTTCAGTTCAGCAAGCATATTTTTTTCAATATCTTTGTCTATTTTGTTATTAGAGTTATTTCTTTTATAATCAATCGAAAAGTTATCTTTGTCTTCTTTGTAGCTTTTTAATATATCAAAAAACCTTCTTCTGGAAATACCTAAAATATTTAGGATATAGGATAACTCTATTTCCTTTGCTTCATGTTTTTTCAGCAATGCTATTATCTGGTTAGTAGTAAATCTTTTGTGCAGCTGTTTTGCCATAATCTAGATCCTTTCTTATTATTTCTATTTGGATCTAAATTATATCTGAAATACTTAGTGCAGTTTTAACTTTTAAAT
>JAYEJA010000160.1:0-7454 GCA_034660395.1 Actinomycetota bacterium | reverse complement strand
GAGACCAGATAGGGCTATGTAGGGCTGTAGCTCCAATTGGTAGAGCACCGGTCTCCAAAACCGGGTGTTGGGGGTTCGAGTCCCTCCAGCCCTGCCAGATAAAAATTGATAAAAAGTTAAGTATAGATAAGGCAGTTAGGGGAAACATGCCGGTGGCATGTTTGCTGGACTCGAAAAGACGGACTGAGTCAAAGACGAAGGAGTCTGCGGCTCTGCAGCGAGCGGAGTGAGACGAAAGACCGAGTCCCTCCAGCCCTGCCAGATAAAAATTGATAAAAAGTTAAGTATAGAACTATTTTAAAGATAGTTATTTAGAGAAAGTTAAATTTGATGGCCAAGAGAAAAGTTTCAAGGAAATACAGAAAAAAAGCCATGATGGAAAAGCAGATGCAGGAAAGGAAGGCTCCATCTCAGCCAAAGAAGAAAAGGAACTGGAAGCAGTTTATAAAGGAAATGCCTTCAAGAATTGTTAAGTTTCTCAAGGATGTCATACGTGAATTAAAAAGAGTAACCTGGCCAAGCAAGAAGGCACTTTTAAACTATACTATAATAGTTATAGTAACTATATTTATATTTGCTATAATTCTGGGAGCTTTTGATTTTGCTTTTGTTCAGTTGCTGGATTGGATGGCAAAAATTTAATTATTGGTGATAAAAATGCGAGCAAGATGGTATGTTATAAATTCATATGCGGGATATGAGAAAAAGATTAAGGCTAACCTGGAGCACAGGATAGAGTCAATGAATATGGGCAATAAAATTTTTGATATATATATACCGCAGGAAGATGTTGTTGAGATTAAAGGCGGCAGAAAGGAAGTCTTATCAAAAAGGGTGCTCCCCGGTTATTTGCTGGTTAAAATGAATCTTGACGATGATTCGTGGTATGTAGTAAGAAATACACCGGGTGTTACCGGTTTTGTTGGAAGAGAGGACAAGCCGACTCCCCTTTCAGATAGTGAAGTAAAGAAAATTATGAAAAGGCAGGATACCGGTAAGCCCAAGCCAAAGACTGATTTTGAAATAGGGCAGCCGGTAAAAGTCATAACCGGACCGTTTGCTAATTTTGACGGCACTATAAATGAAATAAATCTTGACCAGGGAAAATTAAAGGTGCTGGTTTCAATATTTGGAAGGCAGACTCCGGTTGAGTTGAATTTTAATCAGGTATCTAAAATATAAAATAGAAAAACTGGAATATATTTAGATAACATGTATAATACGTAAATATTTTTAGAGAGGTAACTGTTAATGGCTAAGAAAATAATAGCAGAGGTTAAATTGCAGATTCCTGCAGGACAGGCAAATCCTGCTCCTCCGGTTGGTCCTGCTCTGGGGCAGCACGGTGTTAACATAATGGAGTTCTGCAAAGCTTTTAATGAAAGTACTGCCAGTGAACAGGGGATGATTATTCCTGTAGTACTGACTGTATACAAAGACAGAAGTTTTAGCTTTATTACTAAAACCCCTCCTGCTGCGGTTCTTATTAAAAAAGCCATAAATCTGGAAAAGGGCTCGGGCGAGCCCAACCGGGAAAAAGTAGGGGAAATTACGAGGAAGCAGTTAGAGGAAATAGCGAAAATTAAATTGAAGGATTTGAATGCGAGGACTCTTGATAAAGCAGTCAAGATAATAGAAGGCGCTGCCAGGAGTATGGGAGTAAAGATAGTTTCATGATTTAACCGGATTGTTTTAAGAAGATATAATTTTTTATTTATAGAGGCGGTAAGTTTTGAAGAGAGGGAAAAAATATTTATCAAAGGTAAAAAACATGGACAAAAAAGAAATGCTGAGTCCGGATGAAGCCATAAAGTGGATTAAAGAGAGCCATTTTGCTAATTTTGATGAGTCTGTAGATATTAGCATAAATCTTGGAATTGACCCCAGAAAGGCGGATCAGCTGGTCAGAGGTACAATAGTTCTTCCCCATGGCACAGGTAAGGTTAAGAAGGTACTTGTCATTGCGCAGGGCGAGAAGGCAAATGAAGCTAAAGAAGCAGGAGCAGATTATGTCGGCGGGGAAGAGATTGTGGAAAAGATAAGCAAAGGTTGGCTGGATTTTGGTGTTTGTATAGCTACTCCCGACATGATGAAACATGTTGGGAAAATTGGTAAAATACTGGGTCCTAGAAAGCTGATGCCCAATCCTAAATCAGGAACGGTTACGCTTGAAATAAAAAAGACGGTCGAGGATTCAAAAAAAGGCAGGCTGGAATTCAGGACTGATAAAAATGGTGTAATACATTCTACGATTGGAAAAGTGTCTTTTAAAGAGAAGGAGTTGTTAGAGAATTATCTGTCTCTAATTAATGCAATTATAAGATCAAAACCTCCTGCTGCTAAAGGCAGATATGTAAAGAGTATTTATTTATCACCAACCATGGGTCCGAGTGTTAAGATAGACCCGAATAAAATGACAGAGGCGACGGAGGCGGCTTAGGAATAACGGGACATAAATATTTAAAATAAACCTTAGACAGTAGGTGTTATTTTAAGAAATTAAGTAACTTAATTACCTACCGAGGTTGATTTAGAAGTATAAATCGGCCTGTGAGAATATGGGGCCGTTTTAATTTTTTATAAGTCATGTTTTTTGTAAAAATATTTTTTGGAGGTCATTATGGCCAGGCAAGAAAAAATTAGCGAAGTAGAAAAATTAAAGGAAATATTTAAGGGAGATCACGATATTATTTTCACTGACCACAGCGGGCTTAAGGCTGACGATGCCGTGGCGGTCAGGGATAAGCTGGTGGAAGCAAATTCATATCTTAGAATAATCAAAAATACGCTGGCCAGCATAGCGGCAAGAGACGTTTTTAAAGAACTGGACCTTGATGGCGTGTTTAAAGGACCGACAAGCATGGTTGTTAGCGGAGAAGATATGATTTCTACCGCAAAGGTTCTGGAACAGATTTTAAAAGACCTCGATACTTTAAAGATTAAGGCAGGCCTGTTTGAAAAACAGCTTTTAAGCGAAGAAGAGGTTAATAAATTTGCAAGTTTACCCGATAGAGAAGTACTGCTTACCAACCTGGTGGTGTCAATCAAGTCACCTTTGACAAAGTTGGTAAATATTTTAGGTATGTTAACCAGAGATTTAGTGGTAGTTCTTGATGCAATAAGGGCAAAAAAAGAAAAAATTGATAATTAAGGGAGGAATAATGGCAAAGACAAAAAAAGCAGCAGAAGAAAAAAAGACAGAGAGCAAGGAAGAAGAAAAAATGAGTAAAGAAAAGAAGGCAGCAGGCAAAGGAAAGGCAAAAGAAAAGGCAGCTGCTAAAAGTAAATCCATCAATGACATTATGAAAGCTATTGAAAAGATGAGCGTGCTTGAGCTATCGGAACTGGTGAAAGCCCTTGAAGATAAATTCGAAGTTAGCGCTCAGGCAATGGCAGCTCCAGCCGCAGGGGGTCCTGCTCAGGCACAGGGCGGAGCGGCTCCGGCTGAAGAGAAAACTGAATTTGATGTAAATTTAAAATCGGCAGGGAGTAAAAAGATACAGGTTATTAAAGTAGTAAGATCAGTAACAAGTCTTGGACTTAAGGAGGCCAAGGACCTGGTAGATAAAGCGCCAAATCCTGTTAAGGAAAAGATAGCAAAAGAGGAAGCGGAAAAAATAAAGAAGCAGCTGGAAGAAGCCGGCGCTGAAGTTGAGATAAAGTAGAGAATTTAAAATTAAATATTTATGGCGGATTGATGGATTGCAGATAAGAGAAGGTAAAAAAATTCAAAAGCGATTCATGCTTTTTTAATATCTGTATTTATGTTGAAAATGGATTTTTTATAGTAACAGATATCTGAAGAATATATATTTAAATATATATGGGACAGATAGTTGACTATTCAGTTATATTTGGTAAACTATTAGTTTGCGAGTTTTCTTGTAAAAATTTGTTTATCAATACCGTTTTAAGTTGTTTTCCCTATATACGAGTTTATTTAGGAGATTATTTTAGCCATTTTTCAGCTTTATTAAGTTGAAATTTAATTTATGAGGAGAATAAGTTAATGCAAAAAATCAAAAGGAACGAGAGACATAATTTTGGTAAAAATATTGAACTGACAAATATGCCCCACCTTCTTGATATACAGAGAAGATCTTTTCAATGGTTTCTGGAAAGCGGGCTTATGGACGCGCTGAAAAATATATCTCCTATTGAAGATTTCACGGGTGGAATGTCGCTCGAATTTTTAAGTTGCAGCTTTGATGATGCAAATTCAACCCCGGACGAATGCAAAATGCAGGATATGTCCTATACCGCACCGCTCAAGGTTTTATCAAGATTTATTAATAAAGAGACCGGGGAAATAAAGGAGCAGGAAGTCTTTATGGGAGATTTCCCGATGATGACAGAGAAGGGAACGTTCATAATAAATGGTACGGAGAGAGTGGTAGTGTCCCAGTTAGTTCGTTCTCCCGGTGTATATTTTGATTCGGATATAGATAAAAAAGCCGAAGTAGAAATATATATGTGTAAGGTTATTCCCACTAGAGGTTCATGGATAGAAATTGAAACCGATAAAAAGAATATTGCTCATGTAAGGATTGACAGGAGAAGGAAATTTTTACTTACCATCTTTTTAAAATCCATGGGATTTGGGAATAATGAAGACCTTCTTTCAATGTTTGGTCCCTATGATAAAAAAAATTGTATTAAAAATACGATTGAAAAGGATTTCACCGAAACCGAGGAAGAGGCGCTGGTCGAGTTATATAAGAAGTTAAGGCCCGGTGAACCGCCTACCGTTGAGAGTTCAAAAAATCTTATAAACTCCCTGTTCTTTAACTCAAAGAGATATGATTTTGGGAAAGTGGGAAGATACAAGATGGATCAGAAGCTGACAGAAGAGACTGATAAGAAGATACTTGCCAGGATAAATGAAATCAATGAAAAAATGGAGATAGATTTAAATGAGAAATATATTTTAAACTGCAAGGATATATTTCTAATAGTGAAATACCTTATCCAGTTAATGGGCGGTATAGGAGAAGTTGATGATATCGACCATTTCGGTAACAGGAGGGTAAGGAATATCGGTGAACTCATACAGAACCAGGTAAGGATTGGCCTCTCAAGGATGGAGAGGGTTGTAAAGGAAAGAATGACTACGCAGGATGCTGATGCCATAACTCCTAAATCTTTGATAAATATAAGGCCGCTGGTGGCAAGCTTGAAGGAATTTTACGGAAGCGGCCAGCTCTCACAATTTCTGGACCAGACAAATCCTCTTGCTGAAATAACTCATAAAAGAAGACTCAGTGCTCTTGGTCCGGGTGGATTAAGCAGGGAAAGAGCCGGTTTTGAAGTTAGAGATGTGCACCCTTCGCATTACGGCAGGATGTGCCCCATAGAGACGCCGGAAGGTCCCAACATCGGACTTATCGGTTCCCTGGCAACTTATGCGAGATTAAATGAATATGGTTTTATAGAAACTCCTTACAGGAAGGTTTTGAAAGGCAGGACAACTAATAAGATTGAATATCTGCCTGCTGATAATGAGGAGAGTTATGTAATTGCCCAGTCAACCACCAGAACAGGTAAGGATGGGAGGATACTGGATGAAAAGGTTATGGCGAGAGCAGGCGATGAAGTAGTGGTCGTTAAACCGGATGTCGTTGATTATATAGATGTTTCGCCGATGCAGATTTTTAGTGCTGCAGCGTCCCTTATACCTTTCCTGGACCATGATGATGCTAACAGGGCCCTTATGGGTTCTAATATGCAGCGCCAGGCCGTACCGTTAATTAACCCCGAGGCTCCGCTGGTCGGAACAGGGCTGGAAAGAAGGGTGGCTGAGGACAGCGGTGCGCTTATTTTAGCTAAAGATGATGGTGTTGTCACGGAAGTGAATGCGGATTATATAAAAATAAATTATAAGAATGAAAAAGGTTTTACTCATAAATTATATAAATTTAAAAGGTCAAATCAGGGAACATGCATAAATCAGAAACCATTAGTTGAAGTTGGTGAAAAAGTTAAAACAGGCCGTGTAATTGCTGACGGCCCTGCTACATCCAGGGGTGAACTTGCGCTTGGAAGAAATTTGAGAATAGCATTTATGTCCTGGGAAGGTTATAACTACGAAGATGCTATCATTGTTTCGGAAAAACTGGTGAGAGAAGACATTTTATCTTCTATACATATTTCAAAGCAGGAGGTAGAAGCAAGGACAACAAAGTTGGGGGCGGAAGAAATAACCAGGGATATTCCAAGCATAGGAAAAGAAGCATTAAAAGATCTGGATGAACGGGGAATTATAAGGATTGGAGCTGAAGTAAAACCCGGAAATATACTGGTAGGGAAAATAACACCTAAGGGTGAAACGGAACTTACGGCAGAAGAAAAGCTGCTGAGAGCTATTTTTGGTGAGAAAGCAAGGGAGGTAAGGGAAAGCTCCCTTAAAGTACCTCACGGCGAAGGCGGAAAAGTAATTGATGTACAATTGTTCTCGAGAAGAGACGGCCATGACCTTCCACCGGGAGTAAATGAGCTGGTAAGGGTATATATTGCAGAGAAAAGGAAGATATCTGTTGGTGATAAACTTGCCGGCAGGCATGGTAATAAGGGAGTCATATCTATAATTCTTCCCGAGGAGGATATGCCGTATACTGAAGAAGGAGAACCAATTGATCTAATATTTAATCCACTGGGAGTTCCTTCCAGGATGAATGTGGGGCAGGTGCTTGAAACCCATCTGGGATGGGCGGCTTTTAAGGGGCTGGATGATAAAGAGAAGAAATCGGGAAGCAATGGTCCTACCTGTGTTTCAACTCCTATTTTTGAAGGAGTTAAAGAAACAGATATAGTCAAGCTTCTAAAGTCTGCTAATTTGCCTCAAAACGGCAAGACTACGCTATATGAAGGACGCAGCGGGAAAAAATTGTCAGAAAATATTACTGTTGGATATGCGTATGTAATGAAACTTCTACATCTTGTAGATGATAAGATTCATGCAAGATCTACAGGTCCATATTCACTGGTTACACAGCAGCCGCTCGGGGGCAAGGCACAATTTGGAGGTCAGAGATTTGGAGAGATGGAAGTGTGGGCTCTGGAAGCTTATGGCGCAGCCTACGCTTTACAGGAAATGCTTACTATAAAATCAGATGATGTAACAGGAAGGGTAAAGACTTATGAATCAGTAGTAAAAGGTGAGAATATTGAAAAGCCCGGAATACCGGAATCGTTTAAGGTTTTAATTAAGGAAATGCAGAGCCTGTCTCTTGATGTGGAGGTTCTATCGGCAGAAGGCAGGGAAGTAAATGTAGCAAAAGCCGAAGATGAAATAATGAAGACGGTAGAAGACCTTGGAATTAATTTAAATGAGGAAGAGAAACTGGCCAAAGAAAAAATAAAGAAAGAAGCAGGCGGAAAAAAGAAGGCCGGAGAAAAGAATGCCCGGAAGAAGGAAGTAAAGAAAGGAAAAGCCCAGAAGAAGGAAGCAGCTAAAA
>JAYEJA010000159.1:0-7471 GCA_034660395.1 Actinomycetota bacterium | reverse complement strand
CGTCCCTATTCCCACAAATATAACTCCCGCCTTTGAAGATGAAGGAAACGCCCCTATATTCCCACCAAGCTTATATTCAAATTTATCAAGCTTACCTGCTGCCAGCATTGAAGCTTCTTCTATCTTCCCTATTCTGGATATATCAACATTTCCCAGAAACTTTAAAGTTATATGAATGTTTAAAGCATGTAAAACCCTTATATTCTTATCCCGGTTAAATAAGCCGGATGTAAATTCGTATATTTCATTTTTTATAAATTCTGGAATATCCACAGCCAGAAATAATCTCTTTACTGATTTATTATTATTACCCAATATATTTCTCTCCCCAACATCTACCGCTTAAAATTTTCTAATTCCAACCTTAACTCTTTTAATATAAATTGAGCAGCCCTGAACTTAATTTCAACCCGGCTTCCAGTAAATTTCTTCTTAAATACTTTTTCATACCCTCCCGGTCCCGCAATACCGCAAAAAACCAGCCCTTTTTTATTACCTTCCGCCTCAGGCCCTGCATAACCGGTCACACTTAACGAATAATCCGAGCCGAAAATAACCTTTATCTTTCTTGCCATCTCCAGGCATATTTCTCTGCTTACAACTCCATACTTTTCTATATCATTTCTTTTTATACCAAGTAAATTTATCTTTGAAAAAACGGAATAGGATACTATGCCTCCCAAAAAAAATTCAGAACTGCCGGGGGTATCAGTAATAATACTGCTTATAAGACCTCCCGTTACAGATTCGGCGGCACTCACTGTCAATTTACCATTTACTTTGCTGATAGTTTCCTTTAAATTATCAGAAATCAAACTATTACCCTTACCATAAACATAACCCTCCAGGTTTTTTGAAATCTCCTTTTCGATTATCTTTAAGTTTCTGTCTGCGCTAACATCATCCGGGGCCTTTGCTACCAGGATTATTTTTATCAATCCGGGATCAGCTGTAATCCCTATCTTAACATTAATTTTCCCTGCTGCATCTGAAACTTTTTTAATTCTCTCTTCTATTTCCGCTTCGCTTATATCAGTGGTAAGAAGCGTAGATTTTCTTATTTTATCACCTTTTTTCCTTAAACCGTCCTTTCCCGACATATCTTTTAAAAAAGGAACGACATCTTTTTCAAACATGCTTTTCATTTCTTTTGGCACTCCCGGGATGCATATTATGAGCTTACCTTTATCCGTTATTATCCTGAATCCGGAAGCACTGCCCAATCTTGGTTTTATTGGAAAAGAATTTTCAGGAATATATGATTGTCTCAGCAACCTTTCAATAATTTCCTTTTTTTCCTATCTCTTACAAACTTCACACTGGTATCATTAAGGCTTTTATCTCTTACAAGTTTTATGTTCAATGACCGTGCAACTGCTCTTCTTGTAACATCATCATCCGTAGGACCCAGGCCGCCATTTACCATAACCAGGTCACTGCACTCCAGGCTTTGCTTCAAGACATCCGATATATCATCTATATCATCTCCAACAGTGTACATACATCTGCATTCCATCCCCAGATCGGCAACACTTCCGGCAATATATTTAGAATTCATATCAACTATCAACCCGAGGTTTAATTCGGTTCCTATGCTTATTATCGAACAAATCATAATTTAACCTTCAGCAATTGCAGCCTTTATTTCGGGGTTTACTGGCTATCTTCTTCTTCCAGTAATTTAATAAGATCTTCCTTTGAAATTAAAACTTCCCTCGGCTTGCTTCCGTCATAGCCGCTGACAAGTCCCCTTTCCTCCATCTGGTCTATAATCCTCGCAGCTCTTGAATATCCTATTTTCAACCTTCTTTGCAGCAATGAAGCCGATGCATGCCCAAAATCTACTACCACTCTCAAAGCTTCATAAAACAGTTCATCCTTATTTTTTGAACTTTTTTGTTCTCCGCTTATTTTTTTTGATATTTCTGCATTATATTCGGTAATACTGTTATTTTTTATATACCCTGTAATCATTTCAATCTCGTGAGAAGTTACAAATGAACCCTGTACCCTTTCCGGTCTGTTAGAATAATACGGCAGATACAGCATGTCTCCCTTACCTATCAATTTTTCCGCTCCTCCGCAGTCCAGTATAACGCGTGAGTCAACATTCGAAGTCACCATAAACGCTATCCTTGATGGTATATTTGCCTTAATCAACCCGGTTATTATATTAACTGAGGGTCTCTGTGTAGATATAATAAGATGAATTCCTACAGCCCTCCCCATTTGAGCAATCCTGCATATACGGTCTTCTACTTCTGAAGCCGATACCATCATCAGGTCGGCAAGTTCGTCTATAAAAACCATAATATAGGGAAGCGGTTCGAAACCCTCTTCCCCGTTCCCATTTTTAGAAGCTTCACTATTATACATTTCCAGGGATTTAAAGTTTCTTTCAACCAGCAGCTTGAACCTTCTCTCCATTTCCTCTACCACCCAGGAGAGCGTGGAAGAAGCCTTCTTGGGATTTACAACGACCGGAGATAGAAGATGTGGAATTCCGTTATAAATACTGAGCTCCACCATCTTTGGGTCAATCATCACAAATCTTGCTTCACCCGGTTTTATCTTCATTAAAAGAGATATAATAATGCTGTTAAGACACGAACTTTTACCTGAGTTAGTTGCACCAGCAATTAATATATGCGGCATTTTACCTATATCCATATAAACATTCCTGCCCGAAAGGTTTTTACCCAGGGGTACATTCAGTAAATTTTCTGTTATATTCTTATCATCAGCAGTAAAAATGTCTCCAAGGGTAACTATACTTCTTATACTGTTCGGCACCTCGATACCTATAGCCGACTTACCCGGTATGGGAGTCAATATCCTGATATCGGGAGACCCGAGGGCAACACAGAAGTCATCCTCAAGACTTAGCAGTCTCTGTACTTTAACCCCGGGCTGAAGCTTTAGCTCATAAAGTGTAACTGTAGGCCCGTTTACTATTTTTTCTATACGGGCATCAAGATTAAAATCCCTGAGCAGCTTACTCAAGGTATTCGCCCTCTCCTTAACCCCCTGCTTATATAACCTTGGCGGTACATCTCTGGATTTTTTCAATAAATTTATAGGAGGTAACCTGTAGCTATCTTCTATTCCGTAACTTCTTTTTATCGGTATTTTTAACTGGCTGCTGTCAGATTTTTTAGTTTTATACTTTTTCATAAATTCAACAGGTGTGTCAAAACCACCTTCTGCCTTTTCCTTTCTGCCACCAGCAGCTTTGCCCTCCCTATCTGAAGTTTTCTCACCTTTATCGCCATACAGCCTATTCCTATATTTCTCTTCCTCCTTTATGGACATTGTATCTTCATCTAAATTCCTCTTTCTAAAAATATTTCTTACGGTCCCGGGTTTTATCCTTCCAAATAAATGAACTATTTTTTTGCCCACATCTATTAGTGAAACCTTTGTAATTATTAAAATTGATATAATTATCAAAACAGAAAGAATTACCACAGCACCTGCACTGCTAAATAGCTTATATAATCCGTAAAAAATTCCCGCTCCGACAATTCCCCCTCTTGTCTTTACAAGTACCCTGTCAAAAACATCAACATATTTAAAATTGTTCCCGAGCAAACCCAGAATAGAGAAAAAAAGCAATAGGAACCCCAAACCGAAACTTGAGGGCAAAAGACTTAACCTTTTTAAGAAGAAACTGAAACCCCACACGATAAGCATCAGTGGAATTAAAAACTTGCCAACCCCGAAAACCAGGGATAGAAAATCGTTTACCGGTTTATTTATCAGACCTGAATCGGAAAATCCATACATGCTTATAAATAAAAGTAAAGAAAACATTATTATCAAAACGCCGTATATATCGTTTCTTCTCTTTACATATCTCTTTTTATCCCTGTAATTAGAGCTTATAGATTTCTTTTTGCTTTTATTTGTTTTTCTTCTCTTATTTTTTGATAGACTCATTTTCTTAAAGGACTTAAAATTTATTTAATTTCTATGCGGGCTGACTACTTTTGTTATTATTATAGGTCTTATCTTTACTTTTTTAAAAATAAATTTTTCCACTTTATTATTAACAAATTCTTCGAACTTTTCTCTCGACATTATATTATTACTAAAACCTTCCCTGACAGAATCATTTATAATCTTCGTCAATTTCTTAATAACCTCTTTTAAATTTTCGACATATACTATACCCTTCATCGTATAATCAGGACCACTTAAAATAGTCTTTTTCGATAAATCTATTCCAACCACTATGAATATAATTCCACTCCTTGATAATTTTCTCCTGTCCCTTAGTACTATATCTCCAATGTTCCCCATTCCCACTCCATCCACATAAATAGTCCAGGGTCTTAAGTTCCTTGATACCCTGCACATATTTGAATTGATTTTAATTATATCTCCATCTTCGGCTATCATAATATTCTCTTCACTTATACCCATTGACTTTGCTATCTGTGCATTTTGAACTCTATATTTATCCTCTCCGTGAACAGGAATAAAATATTTGGGTTTCGTTAAACTTATCATCATCTTTATTTCCTCACGTGCAGCATGTCCCGAAACATGGACACCTGCTATTGATTCATAAAAAACATCCGCACCCCTCTTTATAAGCCTGTTTATTGTACTGGATATGGCCTTCTCATTTCCTGGAATCGGGGAAGCCGATATTATAACCATATCACCCTTCATGATACCGACTCTCTTATGCTCCCCCAGGGCCATCCTGTTTAGAGCAGAGAGCGGCTCACCCTGGCTTCCTGTAGAAAGTATAACTATGTCTTTTATAGAATAATTATCTATCTTCATTATCGGAATTATAGTTTTCTGTGGAATCTTCAGGTACCCGAGTTCGGAAGAAACCCTTATGGTTTTTAAAATTGACTTACCACTTATAGCAACTTTTTTCTTTAACTTTTTAGAAACATCCAGTATCTGCTGTATCCTGTGTATATGTGATGAAAAGGTAGCTACAATAATTCTCTTTTGAGCTTTTTCAAATTTATCCAGAAGTGTCTTACCTACATCTCTCTCAGGTAGCGTAAAACCCATCTCTTCCGCATTAGTACTATCGCATAAAATAGCCAGTACGCCCTCCTGACCGGCTGCAGCAATCTTTGCAAACTGCGTCGGCTTATTATCAACAGGGGCGTGGTCAAATTTAAAATCTCCAGTATGTACGATAGTACCGATATCTGTCCTTATTATTAATCCTATATTATCGGGTATGCTGTGATTTACTCTAAAAAATTCTATATTAAAAGGACCTATCTTGACAGGTTTATCAGGGTTTATTTCTTTATACCTTACAGACTTTTTAATCTTTGGACTTTCGAATTTGGTTTTAGTCAGACCCATGGTTAACCTTGTAGCAAACACGGGCACATCTATTTCTTTAAATAGGAAAGGAAGGCCGCCAATATGATCTTCATGCCCGTGTGTTAGAATTATTGCCTTTACTTTCTTTTTATTTTTTCTGATATATGAAAAATCTGGTATTATAAAATCAACTCCGGGCATATCATCATCCGGAAACATCAAACCACAGTCAACCACTATAATCTGGTTATCCTTTTCAAAGACCGTCATATTCTTGCCTATACCACTTAAACCCCCCAGTGGTATTAATTTTAAACTAGTTCTTTTTGCCATGATTTCCTATATACAAGCCTCACCTTCTCAAACAAGGCTTTCTTTCATTTTGCCCTGTATAAGTTTTTTATTTAATCAATTATTTTATGCCTCTTTAAAATCTTCTTAAAAACGGATAGTTCCTTTTCCTCCATATTGCAGAGCGGCAATCTACACGGCCCTGCGGTAATACCCTTTAAATTTAATGCCTCCTTTATGGGGACAGGATTTGAAACTATAAAGATACCATAGAAAATATCCAGTAGTCTGGCGTGCATACCGGCTGCCCTCTTAAAATCCCCTTTCTTAAAGCTTGAAATCATCTCTTTAATCTCACTGCACACAATATGCGAGGCAACACTTATTACTCCGTATCCGCCGACAGATAACATGGGCAACGTATCTCCATCATTACCGCTGTAAACCAGAAAATCGTTATCCGTATCCCTTATTATTTCCGAAATCTGTCTTAAATTACCGCTGGCTTCCTTTATTCCGCATATGTTATTTATTTTTGACAGTTCCACACAGGTTTTAGAACTTATATTAGAGGATGTCCTTGATGGAACATTATAAAGAATTATCGGAACGCTGACTTCCCCGGCAATAGCTTCAAAATGCTTGAAAAGTCCCCATTGTGAGGGCTTATTATAATATGGTGCAACTATAAGCAGGCAGTCAACTCCAATCTTTTCTGCTTCCTTCGACAGTTCTATGGAATGTCTTGTATCATTGGAGCCGGTTCCTGCAATAATTTTTACCTTATCGCCAAAATTATCCTTTGCCAATTTAAATAAACTTATTTTTTCCTTATCATCAAGTGTAGAAGATTCACCGGTAGAACCCGATAATAAAATCCCGTCATTTCCTTCGTCTACAAGATACTGCATTAATTTATGGCATGAATCAATATCCAGCCTGTAATCTTTATCAAATGGGGTAACCATTGCTGTAATTACCTCACCAATATCTAACATACAATCCTCCTTGGGTAAATAATATAGTTACAGATCTATAAGCTTATCCAGCCCGAATGTATAACCCGGTAGCTTCTCCAGATTCTTTATGGCAAGAATAACTCCCGGATAAAAAGATGTTCTATCAAAGCTATCATGTTTTAATGATAACGTCTGACCTTTCGCGCCAAAAATAATATTTTGATGGGCCAGCATTCCCGGTAGTCGAACACTATGTATATGAATGCCATCAACAAAGCCTCCCCGGCTGCCGCTTACTTCTTCTTCTTCATCTTCCTTTAATCTTGACCTTGTGAATTTCTTGCAATTTCCTATTTCTTTAGCTGAATACAAAGAAGTTCCCGAAGGAGCATCAATTTTCTTGTCATGATGCAATTCAATAATTTCGCAGCCGTCAAAATATTTTGATATCATTTTTGAAATTTTAATCATTATGACAGCACCTATTGAAAAATTAGGAACAATAAGCGTCTTGCTCGTTGGGTTTGAAGCTTTTTTCTCAATAATTTCCAGCTGCTTTTTTTTCAGGCCTGTAGTTCCAACTATTATATCTATACTATTATCAATAGCCCAGTTAATGGTTTTATCGGCTGCTTCAGCATTGGTAAAATCAACAATAATATCCGGACTTAACTTTTTTATATCATCATAAGAGTCATATATCCTGTATCCATTATTTTTACCGGTTAGAAATTCTCCTACATCTGTACCTTTATTCAATACATCAAGTCCCCCGACCAGCTCTATCCCTTCTTCATTTAATAATTCCCTGGAAATAGAAGTTCCCATCTTCCCGCAAATTCCAGACATCACTATTTTTTTCATACTAAACCACCTTATTTTATTTTACCCATCATCACCAGATTCATCTCATCCAG
>JAYEJA010000158.1:0-34137 GCA_034660395.1 Actinomycetota bacterium | reverse complement strand
AAAATATACAAATAAAAACTTATACCTTACATGGTAATCCCTTTAAAAAACAGCAATGCTTCTTTTTAAATTGAAAACCTCTAATTAATTACTGCATACCGTAAATACAGCCCGGCTCACTCTAAAAATGTTCCCAATAAAAATTAACAGTTTTAATAATTTATCCTAAATTATTTAATATTATTAATTTATAACTTGACATTATTAATTTATTATACTATATTTCTTAATATAATTAATATTTATTACTCAGGGGTTTTAAAATGGCCAAAGATTGGAAAGAACTTACAGAAATGACCCGGGGCGAGAAAATTGAAGTTGAACGGGTCAGGTTAAAACATAATGGTGTTGTTATAGAGGGAAGTTTTGAGCTGCCGCCGCTTGCATGGCTTACACTCGAGGACCAGATTTTTATTGCTGCATTCATAAAATGTTTCGGTTCCATCAAAGAAATGGAAAAGCTCTTTGGTATAAGCTATCCTACAGTTAAAAACAGGCTCGGAAAGATTGCCGGGAAACTTGATTTTGTTGAGATAAATCCCCCGGCTCCAAAGAGTGAAATCCTTAACCAGCTGGACAGGGGAGAAATATCTGTAGAAGATGCAGTAAAGAAAATGTGGAGAGACAAATGATGCCGCTTACAATGAAAATAAGTATCAGGAAAAATACTGGAAAAGCTTTTAGTCTGTGGATACCCCTTTTTATAATATGGCTGGCAGCCATACCGGTAGTTATATTACTATCACCACTGGTTCTGCTGGTGTCGCTCATACTCTGGCCTACAGGTAAAGGCAAAGTCATACTTTATTTCTTCCCTGCACTATTCAGATTAATCTGGTATATGTCGGGATTAAATATAGATATACAGACTAAAAGCAGCACTTTTTATTTAAACCTATTATGAACAAGGAGAACAGAAATGAGTGAAGAAAGAAAAAAAATTCTGGAAATGCTTGCAGAAGGGAAAATAAATGTTGAAGAAGCTGAAAAATTATTATCAGCATTATCAGAAGATACCGGAACCTTCCCGGAAGATTCCGGGAAAAATCCCAGGTATTTAAGGATAATGATTGAGCCGGGTCCGGAAAGCAAAAACCAGGACAGGGTAAATGTAAGGGTTCCTTTAAAATTAATCCGGGCGGGTTTAAAACTTGCCTCCTTTATACCCGGGGATGCCCAGACTAAAGTAAATGAAGCTTTACATGAAAAAGGTATTGAAGCAGACTTCAGTGATATCAAGCCCCAGAATCTTGATGAACTTGTAAGCCAGTTAAACGACCTTACCGTAAATATTGAAAGCAAGGAAACAGTGAGAATATTCTGCGAATAAATTAGAAAATTAGATGCATCCTTTCCGGCAAAAAAATGAGCGAAGTTTTACCTTCGCTCATTTTATTATTCTAAATCTTTTATTGCCTTACTTTTTAATCATTATAGGCAATATGCAGATTCACCTCATCAATCAGGTAATCCCATCCGTCCCACTGGCCGTCGGAATCACTTGCAGGCGTTGTGTATCTTATTCTTATACGGAATCTTGGTCTTCCATCATCAATTGCCTGCTGTATCTGAGTTTTTAGATTTTCACTGGTACAGGTAATATTAGGGTCATTAAATGACTGAATTGAGGTATAGGGAATATTGAAATCTGCCATCTGGAGTGCATCCGAACCCCAGTCTACAGCGTCAATCCATAGAGAGCCCATAAATGTAGGGTCACCCCATACCTGCTCGGGACTCATGGTCAATTCAGCTTCGGTAACATTGGCACCTGACAGTCCGCTAATGTCAAAGCTCATGTATCCCCTGCATACATCATCCGTAATGGAGTCACCTGCAAACATACTATTATGAGGATAAAATATACTTGCAGTCCATACTATATATCCTCCTTCATCTGAAACTACAGGAAGATCCATTTCCGTAACCGGTTCGGGGCATCCCCAGCTTAGTTCTATTGATGAGGAAGCTGTTCCTTCTGAATTGGCAGCTGTAGCAGTAAGGGTATAGGTATCTGAAGGGTCACTGAGGTTTATCTGTGCTTTCTTGCTCCCCCATGCGCCGCCGCTGTCATCCTTGCTCCACTCTACTTCAGGAGAAGGAGTACCTGTAACTGTTGCCTTTACCCTGTAGTAGCATAAACCGTCCGAAGGTGTAGGTCCCTCGTATATTTCAAGGGCTATCGTTGGAGCTTCGCCCTCTTCTTCCTCTTCCTCCTCATCTCCGTCTTCTTCGCCGTCTTCTTCGCCGTCTCCATCTTCTGCGGCTTCTTCGCCGCACTCACCGGAAAGGACAATAGAAGCAGTAGCCGTGCCTCCCGGATTGGTTGCTGTAGCTATAAGTGTATATGAGTCACCAACCTCAACGCCTACTTCTGCCCTGCCGGAGCCAAGGACTTCAACATTATCGTCTTCACTGAATTCTACATCGGGGTCAGGTTCGCCATCAACGATAGACTCTACCCGGTAATAACACATATCATCAGATTCTGAATAGTCGGGGCCGTCATATATCTGGAGCTCAATAGTGGGAGCTTCTCTTTTTATGCCGCATTGTGCAGAAATGCTTATCAGGCAAATTGAGGTAATAACCGCAAAAATTAAAAACAGTTTTTTATTTTGTATATTGTCCTCGCTTTTTTGATTTATAAAGAATGTCTTAAAACATATTATACATTATTATTAGGACAAGAAAAGTTTTTAAATATAAATGGAAAAGGGATCAACAATCCCTTTCAATTGGATATTGCCGCCATACATATAATGTAACATTCAATATACCTAATTATTTTATAAAGCACTCGTATAAAATCTGTTTTCGGTTAATTATTAAAAGTTCTTATTATACATGGATATACTTTTTTCATTACCCTTTTACTGAACCGGCCAGGATCCCACGGACAAAGTATCTCTGTAGAGAAAAGAATACTATTAAAGGCAATATCATGGATACAAATGCAGCTGCAGTAAGTAAATGCCAGTTCTGCCCGAGCGAATTTACCAGACTGCTCAACCTCACCGTAAGGGGTGCTACATCTTCCGTTCCTCCCAGGTATATCAATGCAACCAGAAGGTCATTCCATACCCATAAAAACTGAAAAATTACCAGTGAAGCCAGCACAGGAACAGATAATGGCAATGCCAGCCTGAAAAAGGCAGTATGATATGATGCACCATCCAGAAAAGCAGACTCAAAAATATCCTTGGGTAGAGAACTAAAAAAATTACGCAGTAAAAATATAGCAAGCGGAAGACCATATGCAGCATGTGCCAGCCATACTCCATGAAAAGTCCCTGCCAGTCCCAACTGGTTATAAATCCTTAAAATGGGAATTAATGTCATCTGTATGGGAACTACCAGCAAGCCCACCACCATAATAAATAACGGCTGTCTGCCCGGAAAATTCATACGGGCAAAAGCATATGCTGCAAATGCGGCGATAACGACAGTTATAAGAGTAGCAGGTATGGTTATAAGCAAACTATTCATAAATGCGCGCCCCATTCC
This sequence comes from Actinomycetota bacterium, assembly GCA_034660395.1. Taxonomy (GTDB): domain Bacteria; phylum Actinomycetota; class Humimicrobiia; order Humimicrobiales; family Humimicrobiaceae; genus JAQVEM01. The sequence goes on along the minus strand of JAYEJA010000158.1, from coordinate 30,630 downwards.
ACTGGCAGTGATAACCTCCGTATAATTCTCCATAGTGTACTGGCTGAAATCAAAAAAATTTCCAAAAACCGTCCACCATCCTGAGGTTGCGACATCATTCCTGCCTCTAAGTGAGCTTATAAAAAGCCCCAGTGAAGGCATAATCCATGCAACACAAACAGAAATTATAACAATATGTAGAAAAAATCTTGGTAAAAATTTTAGTCTTTTTTTATTCATTATATACTTTCCTGTCTTCTGAACCGACGAATATTAATTATCATCATCGGAATAATCAATAATAATAGGACAACAGCAATAGAACTTGCACGGCCAAAATTATGGAACTGGAACATTTCTTTATACATCCGGTTTGCGATAACTTCCGTATCAAACTGACCATTGGTCATAACATAAACAATATCAAAAACTTTCAGTACATTAATTATCATTGTAGTTGCAACAACAGCAATTGTCGACTTCATCATAGGTATAGTTATGCGCCAGAATACCTGCATTTCACTGGCTCCATCTACACGGGCTGCCTCTATTAGCTCTTTCGGTATACCTTTATATGCTGCTGAAAGTATAACCATGCAGAACCCTACCCATATCCATATACCTACAAAAATCAATGCGAAGTTGTTCGTCGCCTTATTAACCAGCCACCCAATTGGTTCAAAATTTGGAATCTTACTTAAAATTCCATTTAAAATTCCAATCTGGGGTGTCCCTTCAGGTTTGTATGCATATACGAATTTCCATATAACACCCGCACCTACAAATGATATAGCCATAGGCAAAAATACTATTGATTTTACAACCGGTTCATAACGGACACGGTCAAAAATAACTGCAAAAATCAATCCAAGAGAAACTGTAAATAAAGTAAAAAATATAAGCCACAGCAGGTTATTCCTGAATGCAATAATCATGGCCTCTTTTGTAAAAGTAAATATATAATTTTTCAAGCCAACAAAATTTTCTGACCTTTCGTCCATAAAACTTAAATACAGGGTATTGATAATAGGATAAACTAAAAAAAATCCAAGTATAAGAAGAGTTGGTCCTATATATACCCAGGGCCATATATCTCTTTTTTTCATAGATCTTCTTCCTATTCCCATATACTTTTTTTATTTAAAAGAATTTAAGGTTAAGGCAATCTACTTTAAGGTAGATTGCCTTAACACAATTCAGTATATTATTAATAGGCATCTACAGCGGTATCCTCAATTTCCCCAAGAACAGTATCCAGGTCTTCACCGCCTACATAATCCAGGGTGCCTGTCCAGAAAGAGCCGGAACCAACAGCGGCAGGCATCAGGTCGGAAGCATCAAAACGAAAGACCTCGGCGCCAACTACCATTTCAGCCATCTTCCTGGTCAGTTCATCAGGATATGCATTAAGATCAACTGCCTTACTTGGTGAAATAAATCCGCCGCCACTTGCAGCCCATATTTCCTGCGGCTCAGCTGTAGCAAGATACTCCATCAGTTGTCTGGCCTCAGGTGTGTCATTAAACATAACTAACATGTCAGCCCCGCCTAAAACCGGAACCTCATATTCTTCATTAATAGAAGGGAACGGGAAGAAGTCGTAATCTGTACCAGCTTCAAGCCCTTCTGGGAAAAATCCGGTTATAAAGCTTGCCTGACGATGCATATAGGCACCTGGCGGGTCTGCAAACAATGCGACAGGAGCATCACCGAAGTTTGTTGTAAGCGTTCCCGTAGAACCGCCATACTGGTAATCCTCGTTACGGACTATTTCTCCTAATACTTCCCATGCATTTTTAACCGCATCATCTGTCCATTTTATTTCGTGATTAACCCACTGGTCATAAACATCAGGTCCAGCTGTCCTGAGCATTATGTCTTCAATCCAGTCAGTAGCAGGCCATCCGCTTGCAGCCTCGCTCTCAAAACCTATAGCCCAGGGAGCAGCACCATCTGCTACAATCTGGTCAGATAATGCTATCATTTCATCCCATGTAGCAGGTACTTCATATCCGGCATCATCAAAAGCTGAAGGACTATACCAGATAAGGCTCTTGTTGGCTACCTTATAAAAAATACCATAGAGAGTATCATCATAACTTGCCAGATCCAGCCATGCATCCTCATAATTAGCTCCAAGCTCCTCCATATCCATAAAGCTGCTGATATCAATGAGCTCTTCATTTTCTGCTAATTCATACATCTGACCCGGATTTGGAAGTATTGCGATATCCGGAGGATTTCCTGCCTCTACCCTTGTAGTAAGAACTGCTGACAGGTCCCTGGTGCCTTCAAACGCCATTCCAATACCCGTTTCATCCGTAAAAGGAAAAACAGCCTCTTGGAAACTTGTTAGTTCTTCTCCTCCCCATGTACCCAGGACGGTAACAACTCCAGCTGCCTCTTCCTTCTCCTCTACTTCTTTGCAGCCAATACCTGCAAATATTACAGAAATTGTAAAAACTGCAATCATTAATCCGATAAGTGTTTTTTTCACTTTGCTTCCACCTCCTTTAGGACTTGTGAATAATAAATATTTTTAAATTTTCTATATCTATACAATCACCCCCCCCTTTTTTTTAATATAATCCATCTTTTTTTAATCCATTTATAAATTGCAGCCGCAGGACCTTCTTATAATCATATTTGCATCAAGAATTATCTTTTTATTACTTGTATTACCATCCTCCATAATATCTATAAGAAGACTTGTAGCATTAACTCCTATATCAAATCCCGGTAAATTAATGGTGGTTAATGGCGGATCCACATAGCCGGACAGACTGGTATTGTCAAACCCAACCAGTGCCATATCATCCGGTATCTTCATTCCTTTTCTCTTTATATAATCCATAGCTCCGAAAGCTATCACATCCGAGGCAACAAATACGGCAGTGGGTATCTTTTTTAAGGAAAGCAGTTTTTTCATAACATCAAAACCGCTTTTTGGTGTAAAGTTCCCTATTGCCATCAGTTCATCGTTAAAATCTATATTGCCTTCCTCCAGCGCCTTCCTGTAGCCCAATAATCTTAATTTACTTGCCGTATAATTAAGCGGGGCATTGGTAACCATTGCTATTCTCTTATGCCCGTGTGAAATAAGATGAGAAACAATCTTCCTTGCCGCTTCAGTGTTATCTATATCAGAGCAACTAAAGCTCTTCTTCTCTGCCTGACCTATTAAAACTATCGGAAATCCTTCTTCCTTTAACTTAATAAGTTCTTCATCATCTGATCTCGGGCTTGATAGTATTATTCCCTCAATCCTTTTCTCCCTTACCATGTGATAATAAGAACTTTTATTATTTGAATCTTCAAAATATTGCAACAAAATCTTGTAACCTTTTTTTAAAGCAACTTTATTTATTCCTAAAAGAACCTGGGGTATCAGCACATCTGATAAAACACTTCTGAGGTCCTGGCCTAAAAAGAAGCCTATTGTTTTTGTTTCTCTGGTTACCAGGCTTTTAGCTATGGCATTTGGATAGTAATCCAACTTTCTCGCTATATCTAAAACCTTTTTACGCGTGGCCTCGGAGATTTTCATTTCTGTTCGGTTGTTAAGCACGAAAGATACTGTCGTTCTGGATACCTTCGCCATTCTTGCTATGTCTTTCATGCTTATATTTTTATTCATTAGAATACTATTAGAATAATCAAATAAATAAACTAACACGATTTAGTTAATGTTTATTATACTATTTTATTAAAAAAAAATCTTTTGTCAATATTTATTAATAATTTAATAAAACTACTCTAATTAATTTCTAAAAATTCATTACTCAAAACCTGAATAAATATGGTGATTTTTAGCCCTTTTAACTATAAAATATGTTTAAGCAATATTTTTAAAAATAAAATAATTAAATCCGGTTTAATAAACCTTTTAATAATTAAGAAAGAAATTTTTTTAAGATGAGCTCTTTAAGTTTTCCTGAAAACTTTATTTTTGGAACTGCAACTTCATCTTTTCAGATTGAAGGCGCGGGTTATACGGAATGGAAAAATTTTACAGGGGCTGACGGAACAAAACTCGGTACCGCCATAGACCACTACCGGAAATATAAAGAAGACCTGGATTATATATTATATCTGGGTAATGCCTACCGTTTCAGTATGGACTGGTCAAAATTGCAAAGGAGTTGTTACTCCCCGCTTGATAATAAAACAGCAAGCCATTACATGGAAATCTTTAAGACACTTAAAAAGAACAGCAAAAAAACAATGCTCGTCCTGAACCATTTCTCAAATCCCTTATGGTTTTTTAATAAGGGCGGTTGGACATCAGGTGAATCAGTTAAAATTTACTTTGATTATGTAAAAAAAGTTCTGGATATTTTTTCCGGCTATATTGATTATATAAATACATTTAACGAACCCGGCGCCTACGCCATCATGACATACATCATGAAGGAATTTCCTCCCAAAAAATTCAGCCCCATTCAGAGAAATAAAGTCCTGAGGCATATGAGCAGGGCACACAGGGAAGTTTATGATTATATTAAGGATAACTTCCCAAATATAAAAGTGGGAATATCACACGCCTGCATGTTTACCCGGATTACCAGCAGGTATTCTATCTGGCAAAATTTTTTAAGATGGTTTCTTGAGCATTATATGTTTGAGAGCGTCCATGAACTATTTACGGCAGGGAAAAAAGTAGATTACATCGGATTCAGCTATTATGGAAGAATATTAATTTCAAAATACCTTACTGTTGCGTATGAGCAGAGAGGCAGAGAAGCCCTTGACCGGCTTGGCCTGGAATATGATGATATGTGGGAAATTTATCCCGCCGGTATCTATCATTTAATAAAAAAATTCTACAAAAAATATTCCATACCAATAATTATCACCGAAAACGGAACCTCGACATATAACGATGAATTCAGGGCAAAAAATCTCTACAATCACTTAAGATACATAAAAAAAGCCATTGATGAAGGAATAGAAGTCAGGGGCTATTTCCACTGGTCTACATTTGATAACTTTGAGCTTGCCCACGGACCGTCCAGGAGATTCGGCCTGGTCTCCATAGATTATAATTCTCCTGATTTAAAAAGAGAAATTAAAAAGTCAGGCGAATACTATCACAGGATTTCAAGCACAAACAAGCTGATAGAATACCGGCGGGGCCAGCATGCAGGAGAGCGTAAATAATCCCCTAAAATTTATATAAAGTGTCCTGGTATTAGCACAAGAAACAGTAAGTGGAATTAGAATTACCCCGATAAAAATACGCTCTAAAAAGATTTTAACCTATAACTTGTATTTTCTTTATACATAATTTAAGATTGTATGAAAGCTTTTTTATAATTTTATTTGTTATTTTAATATGCATCTATTCCTATTATATCAGTATATTATTACCGCAATTCTTGCATTTTTTCTATTGAATTTTTTACTTAATAATATTCTATTCAGAAAAATATCAAATTATGCACTAACTGAAAAAATAAAAAAATCACCCCCTCTGGTATCAATACTTATTCCAGCCCGGAATGAAGAGTTTAATATAAAAAGGTGTATCAAATCCTTACTAAAGCAGGATTACACCAACATTGAAATACTGGTACTGGATGACGGTTCAACTGACGATACACCGTTTATTGTTAAAGAACTCGAAAAAAAAGACAGCAGGGTAAAACTCTTTACCGGTAAACCGTTAAAAGAAGGCTGGCTTGGAAAAAGTTACGCCTGCTGGCAGTTATCAAAACATGCAAAAGGAGAATATCTTGTTTTTACCGATGCGGATACCCTCCATTTTAAAAATTCAATCTCAAATTTAATAGGGACCCTTACAAGGAATAAGCTGGATGTATTATCAGCAATCCCCAGACAGATAATGGTCTCCCTTCATGAAAGAATGGTAATTACCTGGGTTCACTTCGGAATCATGGTCCTTCTCCCACTTGTTCTGGTAAAGAAATTAAAACATCCACTGTTCAGTACTGCCAACGGCCAGTGTATGTTATTTAAAAGTGAAGTTTATAAAAAAATCGGCGGCCATAAATCAATAAAAACTAAAATCTTGGAAGATATACATATCTCAAAACAGGTTAAAAGATGCGGTTTCAAAATAATGATATTTGATGCAAGCAGAAGTATACACTGCAGGATGTACAGGAATTTCAGCCATTTAATAAAAGGGTTTTCAAAATTTATGTTTGCTGCCTTTGATTACCATGTTCTTACCATTACGGTTGTAATCTCAATAATCACTGCACTATTTTTACTCCCCTTTATTTTCCTGCTCATAGGAATCCTCTTATTTAACTGGTCTTATGCTACAATAAACCTTCTCATTATTCAGATTTTTATGATTCTTATTATGAGAATTATAATGACAATACGTCTCAGGGGAAGAGTCGCCGATACTTTCCTTCATCCCCTTTCAATGATTTACATAATACTTATCTGTATTAATTCTGTTTTTCAGGCCAAATTCGGTGAAGGAGTTTCCTGGAAAGATAGAAGATATGATGTGAGTCAAAGAAATTGCCTGAATCTAATGGGCAGCGATGAACACAGAAGAAATATAATTAAACATTAAAATAAGCTTTTTGTTTGCTTCACCCGGGTTTTAACCCGTGCATGAATATTCAGAGCAGGTTCTAAATTTCAACTATTTTAATTAATTGTAATTATATGTTTAGCTGCTGCTGATATACCCGGCCACCATATCTCCCACTTCATCCGTACTATAACCCATTTTACCGGCACCCAGGCTTTTTATCTTCATGCATGTATCTGCTACAGCGCTTTCGATAGATTTTGCAGCTTTTTTCTCCCCCAGATAATCGAGCATCATTCTTCCGGCTTCTATCGCTGCAAGAGGATTAATTACATTTTTACCTGTATATTTTGGAGCGGAACCGCCTATGGGTTCAAACATTGATGTTCCTTCCGGATTTATATTCCCGCCTGCTGCGATTCCCATTCCTCCCTGAATCATTGCTCCCAGGTCTGTAATTATATCCCCGAACATATTGGGCACAACCATAACATCATACCACTCCGGATTTTTTACAGTCCACATACATGCCGCATCTATATGATTGTAATCAGTTTTAACCATTTCGAATTCCTTTGACATCTCCGTAAAAGCCCTGTACCAGAGGTCGCCTACATAGGTTAAAACATTCGTTTTATTTACCAGGGTAATCCTGCCTGCCTTTCCCTCTTCTTTTCTTGCAACAGCAAGATTAAAAGCATATCTTAAGCAGCGGTCAACCATATGCCTGTTATAAACCATAACCTGGGTTGCTATTTCATGAGGAGTACCTTTTCTTGTTATTCCGCCGTTGCCCGTATAAAGTCCTCCTGTATTCTCTCTCACTACCATAAAATCTATATCCTCCGGCTTTTTATCCTTAAGCGGACAGTCAACACCGGGATAAAGCTTTACCGGTCTTAAATTTATATACTGGTCAAGGGCAAACCTCAACTTCAATAAAATTCCCAGCTCTAAAATTCCCGGCTTGACATCGGGATGCCCTATTGCACCAAGATATATCGCCTTAAATTTTTTTAACTCACCGATAGCAGAATCAGGAATTGTCTCTCCCGTTCTTAAATACCTGTCTCCTCCAAAATCAAACTCTGTAAATTCAAAACTTATATTATGTTTTTCTCCTGCGGCCTTAAGAACCTTTTTACCTTCCTTCACAACCTCGGGTCCGGTACCGTCACCGGGTATAACCGCAATATTATAATGATTTCGTTCAGTCATATTTTCCCTCTACTGGTTAATGCTTTAAACAATTATTGCTATTATATAAAAATAATCATATATTTCACTATAAATTTAAAATTATCCTCTATATTTTTTATAAAAAAGCTAAACTTCCGGATATATTTCAGACTGCGGACCGGTATTTCTTAAAAGCTAATCACAACCCGGCAATCGGCATATCGTTAAATCATAATTAAATTTACATGGTTAATTATAGATATTATAAATCCAGTTGTGGTCCCAGTAAATACATAATAAATCAAGGCTGCAGCCAGAAACATTCCCTGCCTTTCTATTATCCGTTCTTATTTATCTAAAAGTGCCCCTTAACTGTCGTACCAATCAACCTGAAACTCTCTTATTGAAATACAGGGTGCATGATGAAAATAACATCAAGACAAGGAATACATAGAAAGGAAACCATATCTCATTGAAGAAATTAAATGCTTCCATAAAAAACTGGGTAATAAAGATTCCGGCTGTTATTACTACAGATGCTATAAGCGTAATTAAACTTGCCCTGGTTATATCCTGGTACTGCTTTTCATCATACCACTCCCCCGTTCTTTCCCTGATTTTAATTATCAGCCAGTACAGGACTATTAAAATATACGGGATAACAGCTATCAGGCTAATTGCAACAATACCTGCATCCACAGCCCATGACGGAATAGGATATACATTCGTATATAATAAAGAAAAAATTATAATAAGCATCAGACCTGAAACTCCGCTTAATATTCCTATATATTGAGCATTTATAAATATTGAATCATCCTTTAAGACTTTTTCTCCGCCTTCGCTGCATTTGGACTTCAAGCCGGATATTAGAAGGACGACCATAAGAATATAAAAAATAAAATAAAGTGCCTGACTTACAAAGAAGATAATAAACTCATCCGGCAAACCAAAAATATATTCTTTTGAAATGTCGCTTGCAAGTGCGCTGTCCCTGAATAACATGAAAAAAGAGACAACACCCGTAAAAAATAAAAAGGAACGGAGGAAGTTATCCCTCTTAAAGAAGTTCAGCTTTAAAACTAAAGTTGTAATATTACTTATTTTTAATATCTTCTTCATTTTTTTATTCTCCTTTATTAAATACCCGTTTTAATCCTCATCCAGATAAAAAATACTGCCAACAGGCTTCTTAAAAAATTCAGCTATTTTTAAAGCAAGTATTACAGACGGGTTGAATTTACCCTTTTCTATGGAATGAATTGTAAGCCGCGTTACGCCCACGGCATTTGCAAGCTCCTGCTGCGTAATTTCATTATGCTCAAAACGGCATCTTCTCAAATCATTCTTAAGTTTTATCCTTTTCCCTTTCAATATATAAATCCCTGAATAAGCTTACAAACCAGTAATGATGTATATAAATATAAACATAATGTATACTTTTATATACATTATGTCAATAATTTTTTACTGCTGCGGGTTCTTATTTAACAAATTAAATCCTTTATCGCGCTAACCCGGTTCTTTTACAAAATTATTTTGTAACTTATATATTTAAAAACCGTTTATTATATAAATGGTATAATAGAGATATTGATATTTTAAATAACAGTTCCAGATTCTGGTATCATTTACACTATAGATGAAACCTGCTAGAATAAGCAGTTATTTTTATTTGGTATTATGATAAATTTATATAAGGAAAGAGAAGATTTATAATGAAAATTTTACTTGTTTATCCAGAGTATGAAGAAACTTTCTGGAGTTTCAAAAAAATTCTAAAAATACTAGGGAAAAAATCTGCATTCCCGCCTCTTGGTCTCCTCACTATTGCGTCAATGCTTCCGGATGATTTTGAGAAGAAGCTGGTTGATATGAATATTGAGATGTTAAAAGATGAACATATTAAATGGGCGGATTATGTCTTTATAAGTGCAATGATAGTTCAAAAGGAATCATCAAGAAGAGTTATCAACAAAGTCAAAAAATTTAAAAAACCCATAGTGGTCGGCGGCCCTCTCTTTACAACCGGCTGGGAAGAATTTACTGACGCTGACCATCTATTTTTAGGTGAAGCAGAGGAAATTTTCCATGGATTCGTTGATGATTTAAAAAATGGCAAACTTAAAAAAATGTATTCAAGCAGTAAATTTCCCGACATTAAAAGAACCGCTATCCCCGACTGGAGCTTAATTAATGTTAAAAACTATAATACCTTATGCATACAGCTTTCAAGGGGATGCCCCTTTGACTGCGAATTTTGTGATGTAGTCCTCCTTAATGGAAGAATACCAAGAACAAAAAGTAAGGAACAGCTAATATATGAGCTTGAAGCATTATACAGACGGGGCTGGCGTGCCGGTGTGTTTTTCGTAGACGATAATTTTATAGGCAAAAAATCCGCATTAAAAAAAGAGTTTCTGCCGGCAATAATAGAATGGCAGAAAAAAAGGAACTATCCCTTTTCCTTTAACACCCAGGCATCAATTAACCTGGCCGATGATAAAAAAATCCTGGATTTAATGGTGGAAGCAGGGTTCACATCTGTTTTTGTAGGTATTGAGACACCCGACTCCGATAGCCTGAAGGAATGCGGCAAGTCACAAAATGAAAACCGGAGTTTAATAGACTCGGTAAAAATTATCCAGAATGCAGGCATGGAGGTCCAGGCCGGCTTTATTGTTGGTTTTGACCATGATAATGAGTCAATTTTCCAGCGCCAGATAGATTTTATACAGCAGAGCGGAATTGTTACCGCCATGGTCAGTGTCCTGAATGCACTGCCCAAGACCAAGTTATATAAAAGACTGGAAAGAACTAAAAGACTGGTTAACAATGGTACAGGCAACAATACAAAATTTTCAAGTTTAAATTTCAAGCCAAAAATGGATAAAGATATGCTTATGGATGGTTTTAAAAAGATCCAGTCCACCATTTATGCTCCAAAAGCATACTATGGCAGAATCAAAACTCTTTTGAAAGAATACAGGCCTGTAAAAAGGAAAATGCCGAAAATAAAGATGTACCATATAAGGGCATTTCTCGGTTCAATATGGTATCTGGGTATAAGACAAAAAGGAAGACGTTACTTCTGGAAACTAATTCTCTGGAGCCTTTTCAGGCGTCCGGCCCTTTTCCCTTACGCAATCGGGTTTTCCCTTGTCGGAATCCATTTTAGGTCCGTATCATAGCTTGATTATTATTTTTAAGCTCCGGTACGGCAAAAGGATAATACGGAAGAATCTGTAATGGGTATATCTTCCTGTTAATTAAAAACCGGAGTAATATGCTACATATCTGCTTCCCTGAACAGCACCGCACACTTTTCAGGCAGGACGGTGTTTACATTGATTCCCGAACCTATCTCAAAGCCGGCTCTGGTAGTAAGCCGGGGGAATATTTTAAGGTACCAGTGATAGAAACTGCTATCTGCCTGCTTGATGGGAGCGCTATCTATTATATAGTTATAATCAGGGTCATCCAGAAGTTCATAAAGTTTTCTGATAATTGTTTTTAGGACCGATGCCAGGCTTTTAATATCATTTTCCAGAATTTCAGCAAAACAGGCCTGGTGCTTTTTTGGTAAAATCCATATATTATAGGGCACTGCAGAAGCATACGGCGCCAGGGCTATAAAGCCTTCATTTTCATATATAACCCTTTTTTTAATTCTTCTCTCGTATTCTATCATTTCACAGTACATGCACTTTCCGGTATCATTAAAATATCTTTCCGATTCATAAAGCCTGTTCTTTACCAGACCGGGAACAAAGGGAACAGCGACTATCTGTGAATGAGGATGAACCAGTGAAGTGCCTGCCTTATTTCCATGATTTCTAAAAATTACTATTAGCCTGTTGCTTTTACTTTCGCTTAATTTAATAAATCTCTCTCTATATATCCTTATAATGCTTTCAACCTGCCCGGTCTCAAGCTTCCAGATGGTATCATTATGTTTTGGCGACTCAATAATTACTTCATGGCTGCCTGTTCCGCCCGTCTCCAGATAAGGACCTGCCTTACTCTGTTTAATATCCATTCCGGTCTTACCTGCCGGCTCCAGAATCGGAAATTTATTGGGTACCACTCTTATCTGCCAGTTGTCCTCACTCCCAACAGTAAGAATTTCTTTTGGCGTCATATGCTCATTACCCCTGCAAAAAGGACAACCGGATTCATAATCATTTAAAACTTTTTTTTCCTTTGCTTTTTTAAAGTCATCCGGCCTTCCCGACCTATCTTCTGCAAAGATTGTCCAGTCTCCGGTTACCGGACCCTGCCTTATTACAGACATACACGAATACCTCCATAGCTGTTCATATATAATTGTTTTTATGGTAATTTATGTTTAGCATAAATATAGAGTTCTTACAATAAATTTTAATTTTTAAAATGGATAAAGAGAAGTTTGAAGAAATAATACTGGACACCCTTGAAAATATTCCTGATAAGTTTAAAGACAAAATAAGAAACCTCGGTATTGTCATTGAAGAAGAGCGCATAGAGAAGTCTTTAAAAAACAAAAAGGGAAAATATACCCTTGGCCTCTATCACGGGCTTCCCTGTACGAAAAGACCGGGTAAAAGATACAATTTTCCTGATAAAATAACCATCTACAAAAAAACACTTGAAAAAATAAGCAGAAACGACAGTCAACTGGAAAGAAATATAAGAAAAGTTGTGCTGCATGAACTGGGACATTATTTTGGCCTTGATGACAAAAAATTAAGAGAGCTCGGTTATTAATCCGGAAAATCTTTTTATAATATTTTTCCAATATTTTAAGAGTTTTAAGCCGGCATCCCTTAATATACAATAATCTTCAAACTTAAAGATGCCTGTAAAAAGTTTATAGCCATAATTATGATTTAAAATATAAAAATATTAAATGCTTGATGTCCAAGTCATTATTATAATAGAATAATAAGCACTATGTAGTAATATACAAATAAGATTTAAAACTTTATGGTCTTTAAACATAAAAAAATGGGAGTTGAAAAATTCAATGGCAGAAGAAAAAAGATATGATTATAAAAAAGCAGAAACAAAAATACCGGAGGAGCTTCCTCTCCTTTCGTTAAAAAATAGCGTTGTATTCCCTTTTCTGGCAACTCCGTTAATAGTAAGCAGAAAAAAATCACTTGAAGCAATCAGAAAGGCGAACAGGAAAAATAAAATCATAGTAGTTGTCGCCCAGAAAGAAGAGAACAAGGAAGACGTAACCAGTGAAGACCTCTATGATGTTGGGACTGTCTGTGCCATAAAACAGCTGGTTAATGTATCGGAAGATGAGATTAAGTGTATTGTTGAAGGTATCTCCCGAACAAAAATAAAGCGTTACACCCGGACAGACCCATATTTTAGAGTTACAGCTGAAAGGATAAGTGATATACCGTTTGTTGAGGATAAAGAAACTAAAAAGCTTAGCACCGCTATTAAAATGCAGGTGGAAAAATTTATTCAGCTGGGCATACCGCTACCCACTGCATTCGTGGCAGCGGCAACCAATGTTTCCAAAACTGAAATCCAGGCTGACCTTTTCGCTTCATATTTGCTTTCAAGCACAGCCAACAAGCAAAAGATACTTGAAGAAATTGACCTGAAAAGGAGATTAAAATTATTATCTAAATTCCTGGGTGAGGAGCTTAATAAATTTGAAGTTCATTCCCAGATAAGGGATAAAGTCCAGAAAGAAGTAGGTAAAACTCAGAGAGAGTATTACCTGCGGCAGCAATTAAAAGCAATTAAGGATGAGCTTGGCGAATATGATGAATCTATTGCACTCACCAAAGACCTGGAAAAGAAATTAAGCAAGAAAAAATTACCAAAGGAAGCGAAAGACAAAGTTAAAAAGGAAATACAGAGACTGGAGAATATACCAAGCATGTCTCCGGAATATTCTTACATAAGAACCTATGTTGAATGGATGCTGGATGTCCCATGGTCCAAAAAAACAAAGGACATACTGGACCTTAAAGAATCAAAAAAAATACTTGACAGTGACCATTATGATCTTGAAAAGGTTAAAACCCATATACTTGACTATCTTGCCGTAAGAAAATTAAAGGGCAAAACAACCAAAGGACCAATACTCTGCTTTGTTGGACCCCCCGGTGTAGGAAAAACTTCACTTGGCCAATCAATAGCCAAATCACTTGGGAGAAAATTTATAAGGATGTCAATTGGCGGAATCAGAGATGAGGCAGAAATAAGGGGGCATAGAAGGACTTATGTAGGAGCGCTGCCGGGTAGAATTATCCAGGGCCTCAACCAGGTAGGTACGAATAATCCGGTATTTATGCTGGATGAGGTTGATAAAGTCGGTGCTGATTACAGGGGTGACCCTTCATCCGCGCTTCTCGAGGTTCTTGACCCTGAACAAAATAACACATTCAGGGACCACTATCTTGAAGTGCCTTTTGACCTATCAAACGTGATGTTTATAACCACGGCAAATATACTGGATACCATTCACCCTGCGCTAAGGGATAGAATGGAAATTATTGAAATACCGGGTTATAGCTCTGAAGAGAAGATTCATATAGCCAAAAAATTCCTGATTCCCAAACAGCTAAAAGAACAGGGAGTAGAAAAATATCATACCGAATTTCAAGACGATGCCGCATTAACAATAATTGAAGAATATACACGTGAAGCCGGAGTAAGAAACCTGGAGCGTGAAATATCGAATATCTGTAAAAAAATTGCCAGGGAAATAGTTGAAAAGAAAAATCATCCAAAAAAAATAACTTCTGAGAAAGTAAGGAAGTATCTGGGTGTTTCAAAAATCCTGCCAAGTGAAATAGAAGATAAGAACAAGGTGGGAGTTGCTACAGGCCTTGCCTATACACCGGTTGGCGGCGATATACTTCTCATTGAATCTACCTTTTACAAAGGAAGCGGGAAGTTAATACTTACCGGAAAGCTTGGTGATGTAATGCAGGAATCTGCAAAAGCTGCCATAAGCTATATTCATTCGAAGTCAAAGATATTCGGAATAAAAGAAAGCTTATTCGATAAATCAGATATACATATCCATGTCCCTGCAGGGGCAATTCCTAAAGACGGACCGTCGGCAGGTACATCAATAACTTCTTCACTGGTATCTGCATTCACCGGTATTCCCGTGCTGAGGGATGTCGGTATGACCGGAGAGATAACTTTAAGGGGCCGGGTTCTCCCTGTAGGAGGACTGAAGGAAAAACTTCTGGCAGCAAAAAGGGCAGGACTTAAAAAAGTCGTACTTCCTGAGAAAAATAAAAAGGATCTTGAAGAAATACCTTCAAATATATTAAAGGGGCTAGATCTTGAATTCGTTGAGAATATCGATGAAGTTATAAAACATACTCTTGAAAAACACCCCTTCAAAAAAGAAGATGATGGCATAAAAAATAAAAGCATGAAAGAGCCGCCGGATTTTAATCCCACTTCTCCCATACAATAATTTTTTACGCTCAAAAAGCTCTCACCCGGTTTTTTAACATGGTGAAAGTTCTTATTAAAATTTTTAGTGCCTGAAGTGCCTCTTTCCTGTAAAAATCATTGGAATCCTATTTTTATTGCAGCTTTCTATAACTTCCTTGTCCCTTATTGAACCGCCGGGCTGTATAATTGCCTTTATGCCGTTTTGAGCAGCAATCTCAACTGCATCAGCAAATGGGAAAAATGCGTCCGAAGCCATTATCGAGCCCCTGCATCGTCCGTTCGATTTCTTAATCGCTAACTCTGCCGCATCAACCCTGCTCATCTGTCCAGCGCCAACGCCTACGGTACTTTTATCCAGAGCCAGTACAATTGCATTTGACTTTACGCTCTTAGCTATCTGCCATCCAAATAGAAGGTCTTCCCACTGTCCCGGTTCAGGAGCGGTATCGGTAACTACCTTCATATTTTCCCTGCTGTCTATATCAACATCAAAATTCTGTACAAGTGCACCGCCGTCAACTCCCCTGATGTCTATTTTCCCGGATTTAAAATCATCTGAATTTATCTTGCTTAAATAATCATCCAGTTTTAAATCTACCCTGAGCACCCTTAATTTTTGCTTCCCTGCAAGTATTTTAAGTGCTTCCTCATCAAATTCAGGCGCTATTAAAACCTCTACATATTTATCCTTTAAAAATTCCGCTGCTTCTGCCGTCCACTTTTTATTAGTTGCAACAATGCTTCCGAAAGCCGAAACAGGGTCGCACTTATACGCTTTCCCGTAAGCTTCTTCAACAGAATTTCCAATTGCAGCCCCGCATGGATTGCTGTGCTTCATTACCGCTACACAGGTTGGAGAAAATTCCCTTACAATTCCAAATGCTGCGTTCCCATCCATAATATTGTTATATGACAATTCCTTTCCCTGAAGCTGCTCTGCCCCCGTAAAATTATCTTTGCCGCTGCCTTTAAATTTATAATAGGAAGCTTTCTGATGAGGATTTTCACCATATCTCAGATTCTGTATCTTAACAAGGTCCAGTTTCAGATTATCTTTAAAATCACCCATTTCGTTTCTTAAACTGCCGGTTTCATCCGCTGCAGGCTCCCCGCTTTCCAGATTCAGGTAATTCCTTACCGATACATTTGAATCGTCAAAATCCGAAATCCTGTTTTTAAGATAATTGAATATAACACTGTCATATTCACAGGTATGCTGGAAAGCTTTTACTGCAAGCCTGAAAAGAGTACCGGCGCCGACCTCTCTCCGGTTATCCTTGATTTCACTTCCTATTTTTTTATAATCCTCAGGGTCAACTACGACCGCAACCCCTTTGTAATTCTTGGCAGCGCTCCTTATCATGGTGGGTCCGCCAATATCAATATTTTCTATAGCTTCCTGGAGGGTAACACCTTCTTTTGAAATGGTTTCCCTGAATGGATAGAGGTTTACCACAACCATATCTATTAACTTTATATTAAAAGAAGAAACTTCATTCATATGTTCCTTATTGCCCCTGTCTGCAAGTATGCCGCCGTGTATATATGGATGGAGGGTCTTCACCCTTCCATTTAACATCTCGGGTGAACCTGTATATTCTTCAACCTTCTTTACTTTTATCCCTGATTCCTGAAGTTTCCTGAAAGTCCCTCCCGTTGAAATAATCTCCACCCCTGCTTCGCCCAGCAGCTTTGCAAATTCAACGATTCCCTCTTTGTTAGAAACACTTATTAGAGCTCTCTTAATTTTAACTTTCATTTTCACTCCCATTCATATCTTCTTTTCCTAAAATTTTTACCTTCCTGCCTTCTATTTTAAGTCTGCCTTCACAAAAATATTTTACTGCCAGCGGATATATCTTATGTTCCACTTCATGTATTCTTGATTCCAGCTCTTCCATGCTTTCATCCTGGCCAACATCTACCGCCTCCTGAATTATGATAGGTCCGCTATCAAGCTCTTCTTCCACAAAATGCACTGTGACCCCTGTCACCCTGGCTCCATACTCAAAAGCATCTTTTATGCCGTGTGTACCCTTAAACGCGGGCAGAAGCGCAGGATGAATATTTAAAATCTTATTTTTAAATTTACATACAAACTCGCTGCTTAATATGAACATATACCCCGCAAGCACAATAAGGTCAACTTTTTCCCTTTCCATAAGCTCTATGATTTTTGTGTCATACTCTTTCCTGCTGCTGTATTTTGAGGGGTCCGTGAAGACGGCCCTGATATTGCTTTTCCTTGCCCTCTTAAGCGCACTGGCCTGCCTATTATTAGAGAGAACCAGAACTATATCACCATTCAAATCACCGCTCTTGTTATAGTCTATAATTGCCTGCAGATTTGACCCGAAACCGGAAGCAAATACCGCTATTCTTTTTCTTTTATGCATCTAATCTCTTTTTATTATTACTTTCCCTTTACCCTTTATAATATTCCCTATATTATAAATATCTTCTTTTAGTTCGCCTGCAATATTTTTTGCCCCTTCAAACTGACCCGGTGGCATAATTGCAGCAAGACCAATACCCATATTAAATACCCTGAACATTTCCCTTTTACTGATATCCCCCTGCTCCTTAATAAAATTAAAAATTTCCGGAATCTTCCAGCTTCCTTCATTTACTGAAGCATCCAGTTCACCGGGTATTATCCTGTTTATATTCTCATAAAAACCCCCGCCTGTAATATGGGCAATACCATGTATTTCAACCCCGCTTTCAGTCATTTTATTTATTGTCCTCGAATACAGCTTCGTAGGCGTTAAAAGAATATCACCCAGTGTTTTGTTCTCTGTCCATCTGTATTTTTTTCCGGGGTCTATTTTCTTATCATCTATTATTTTTCTTACCAGGGAGAATCCGTTACTGTGAATACCCGAAGACGCTATGCCGGCTATCACGTCTCCCTCTTTTACCATGGAAGGAGTTAATATATCCTCCTTCTCTATAATCCCCACCGCGAACCCGGCAATATCTATTTCATCCCTTGCACTCATACCGGGATGTTCGGCAGTTTCTCCTCCTATGAGAACAGTATTACAATAAACGCAGCTCCTGGATATGGATTCAATTATCGTTTTGATTTTTTCTTCATTTATCTTTCCGCATGATATATAGTCAAGAAAAAAGAGGGGCTTTGCTCCGCAGCAGATTACGTCATTTATACACATGGCCACTGCATCCTGCCCTATACCTCTGTAATTATTTAATTTTTTTGCCAGCATTATCTTCGTTCCCACACCATCTGTCGAGGATGCAAGCACAGGATTCTTATAACCACCCGGGTCAAGCTGAAAAAGACCTGAAAAAGAAGACAGGTCACCAAGAACATTTTTTGAGAAAGTTGAAGCTATTGTTTTCTTAAGCTGGCCAAGAACATTCGATGCCCTGTCTATATCAACTCCTGCCGACCTGTATGAATACCCTTTACTTTTTCCAATTTTATTTTTATCACACATTAGAGGATACTGTGTCCTCTCTATCTATTGAATATTTGTCAGACCCAATGTTTTCGGGAATCTGAACCGGATAATCACCATTAAAGCATGCAAAACAAAACTTATCTTTTGACTCTCCGGTCGCCTTTATAAGACCATCCAGAGACAGGTACCTTAAGCTGTCTACCTTCAAAGATTTTCTTATTTCTTCCAGCGTTTTATGGTTCGCTATGAATTCATTTCTCTGAGCCATATCAACACCATAGTAACATGGATTAAGTAATGGAGGGCATGTAATTCTTAAATGAACCTCTTTTGCCCCTGCGTCATATAACATTCTGACTATTTTTTTTGAAGTTGTTCCCCTGACTATGGAGTCATCTACGACAACGAGTCTTTTGCCCCTTATAATTTCCTTCAGGGGATTCAATTTGAGTTTTACGCTTATTTCTCTCGTTTTCTGTTCCGGCTGAATAAAGGTTCTTCCCACATATCTGTTCTTGATAAACCCATTGGAATAAGGTATTCCTGATTCTGCAGAATAACCTATTGCTGCAGGAGTGCCTGAATCAGGTACAGAAATAACTAAATCTGCATCTGCAGGGGACTCTTTTGCAAGTCCCCGGCCCAGCCTGTGCCTGACCTGGAATACATTTTTACCATTTATATAGCTGTCAGGCCTTGCAAAATAAATAAGTTCAAAAACGCACATCGAAACTCTATCCACCGGAAGCATCATCTGAGAGCGTATCCCATCCTTATCCAGTATTATTATCTCACCGGGTTCAACTTCCCTTATAAACTCGGCATCAATTATATCCAGTGCACAGGACTCCGAAACTATTACGTAATTGCCGTCCAGGCTGCCGAGCACCATCGGCCTGAAACCATGCGGATCCCTTACTCCGAAAATTTTATCCTTTGTCAATATAAGCAATGAATAAGAGCCTTTTATCTTGCTAATAGTTTCATTAATTGCGCCTTCTATGGTTTCCTTTTGCGAACTCTCTATAAGAGATGCTATAACTTCCGTATCTGCACTGGTTTCAAACCTGACTCCCTTTTTTATCTGCTCTTTCCTGATTTCTCTTACATTAATCAAATTACCGTTATTGGCTATGGCAAAACTTTCATTTTTAAACATCCTGTAAAGGGGCTGCGAATTCTTCCAGATATTCATTCCCCTGGTTGAATAACGGGTATGACCAATACCGATATCTCCTATAAGCGGTGCGATATTTTGCTTATTGAAAACCTGGGATACAAGACCTAAATCTTTAAATATTAATATATCTTCTCTGTCCGATACAGCTATACCTGCACTCTCCTGGCCCCTGTGCTGCAATGCCTGGAGACCGTAAAAAATAATTTCCGATACTTTTTTGCCCGGTGCATATATGCCAAATACGCCGCATTTCTCATTAAGCTTCTTATCCGGTATTATATTATCTGCCAATTTTAAAAACCTTCTTTTAGCCAAATAAACAAAATCATTATAACAAATAAAATCCTAAAATAAATGAACTATTTTTAATAAAAACTAACTTTACTTTTCACACCACTCCCTTGCATTCTGAAACATTTTAAGCCATGGAGAGATTTTTAGGTCCTCTTTCCATTTTTCGGGTATCCAGGACCATTGCCAGGGTAAAAAAGTCCTCTCCGGATGGGGCATCATTGCAAGATGCCTGCCGTCAGGTGAACATAACGCAGTAAACCCTGACGGAGAACCATTTGGATTAAATGGATATTCTTTTGTAGGATTTCCCCTATCATCCACATAAATTATTGGAGCAAGACCTTTTCTGGAAACCTCCGATAGTATTTCAGGGTCGGGACAATAAAGGCGGCCTTCTCTGTGCGCTATCCATATTCCCAGAATCGAATTTTCCATACCTTTTAACATTATAGAGGGACTTTCCAGTATCTTTACTGATACCCATCTTGATTCAAACCGCCCCGAAGGATTGCTTATAAACCTCGGCTGTCCTTTTTCCGGTATGCCTTCCCGGGGCACCCACCCGAGCAGAGTCATAAGCTGGCAGCCGTTGCATACTCCAAGAGAGAAAGTATCCTTTCTCCTGTAAAATTTATTAAACATTTCTTTCAAACCGGGATTAAACTTTACAATCCCGGCCCATCCCTTGGCACTGTCAAGCACATCGGCATAAGAAAACCCTCCCACAAATACGGCTCCCCTGAATTCATTAAGGGTTACCCTCCTGTCAAGCAAATCAGTAATGGTAACATCCCAGGGTTCAAATCCCGCAGTAAAAAATGCCGACGTCATTTCCCTGTCTCCGTTGCTGCCTTCCTCCCTGATAATGGCAACTTTTGGCTTATCCTGCTTTTTCATAATCTCCGGAGGAGTATCAAATGGCCTGAAAGAAAGTTTATATGAGGGTCCGGGCCTGTCATAAGATTCCGACTGTACTTTCGCCAGCCCAATGTTCATCTGATGTTTTTCAAGCTCATCGCTCGTCGATTCCCACCAGCTTAGAAGTTCAGGTATGCCCGTATCCAGCTCTACCTTTTCACCATTGTAAATACGCAATCTTCTTTCTTTACGTGTTTGCCCCAGCATCATGAAGGGAATATTTGATTTATTTAAAATGCCGGTGATTTTATCTTCATTGCGCGGCATATATTCTATGACCATACCCAGTTCTTCGGAAAACAGCCAGGGAATTATCTCTCTAATTTCCGGTATTTTTATTTCAATCCCGCAGTTTCCCGAAAGGGCCATTTCTGCCAGTGCGGTTATAAGTCCGCCGTCACTTCTGTCATGACCGGCAAGAATTAATTCTTCCTTTATAAGCTTCTGGACCGCTTTAAAGGAATCTGCCAGAAGAGTAGAATCATCTACATCAGGTGAAGAACTTCCTGCCTGTCCCAGCACCTGTGCCAGTGCAGAACCGCCAAGACGATTTTTGCCCCCGGCGGGGTCAATAAATATCAGCCGGCTTTCACCGGGCCTTTTGATATCAGGTGTTATGACCCTGGTTATATCAGGCATTGAGCTATAGGCTGATATAACAACCTGATCCGGTGCTTTTACAGTTTCCCTGCCAACCCGGGCTGCCATTGAAAGACTATCCTTGCCGCCATCTGCAGCAATTCCGGTTTCTTTCATTATCTTACTTATAGAAGCCGCAGCTTTATAAAGCGTGGAGCCTCCACCCGGCAGCTTTGCAGCCCACATCCAGTTTACAGAGCATTTAATATGCTCGATCCCGCTTATAAGTGCCCAGACCATGTTTGTCAGCGCCTCGCCTACTGCCATTCGTGCTCCTGCCTCCGGATTTATCATAACCTTAATTGGCTGTTCACCAATGGAAATAGCAGCGCCGGTTAGCCCGAAATGGCTCTGTGCCGTAACCGACACATCAGAAACAGGCAGCTGCAGGGGTCCGCAGCACTGCTGGCGGGCAATAAGCCCGGTTACGCTGCGGTCAACCTTCCTTACCAGAAATCCCTTTGAGCCCACTGAGGGCAATTTGAATATAAGTTTTAATAAATCGCCTGCCGAAAGATTTTCCGGCACTTCAACCCTTTTTAATTTTTTTGGGGCACTTTTAAGTTCAAAGGTTTTCTGTGGAATATTACTCAGTATTTCATTTAAATTAAGGTCAACCGGATTTGAATCGTTTGAGCTATCATGAACCACGATACGGCCGTTGCCGGTTATTTCTCCCAGGACTTCACAATTTACTTTTTCCCGGCTGCAGATTTCCCTGAACTCATCAATTCGTTCAGGTTTTATTAAAAAAGCATTGCGCTCCTGATACTCGGCTCCCCATATTTCAAGAACCGACATTGTTTTATCCCCAACCTGGATCTCTCTTATTTCAATCCGGCCTCCTGCCGGCTCGACAAGTTCAGTCAGGACATTACATGGACCGCCTGCACCCTGGTCATGTATGCTCATAATGGGGTTGTTTTCTCCCATTTCTACACATGCCCTGACAACCCTGTTCATTTTTTGCTCCATCTGGGCATTCCCGCGCTGCACGGCATTAAAATCAAGCTCCGCCCTGTTTTCTCCCTGTACCATGCTGGAAGCTGCTCCCCCGCCTATTCCTATTCTGTATGCAGGTCCGCCAACCTGTACTATTTTCATTCCTTTTTCCGGTGTGTGCTTTTTTATGTGACTATCATTAATCTGACCTATCCCCCCGGTAAACATTACCGGTTTCACCCACTCACGCCGTTCGCCGGAAGTCAATCTCATCCCAAAAGTCCTTGTAAACCCCTGTATTACCGGCTCGCCAAACTTGTTTCCGTAATCCGATGCGCCATTGCTTTCATCTATGATAATTTTCAGTGGAGATGCAAGATTTTTAGGATAATCAAATCCTGTATCCTCCCCCGGAATCATGTAGCCGGGTATATTTAAATTACCTGTGCAGTATCCCGCCGTTCCCGCTACGACCAGACCACCCCTGCCTGCCGCCTGTACATCACGTATCCTCCCTCCCGTTCCCGTTTCAGCTCCCGGGAAGGGTGCAACTCCGCAGGGGAAATTGTGGGTTTCAGCAGTAAATATCAGGTGATAGGTAAGTTCGCTTTTCCTGAAAGGTGAGCATCTGCCGGGGTTCTCCTGTATTATGGTCGATATATCAAAACCAGCAATCCCGCTTGAATTATCATTAAATGCTATCAGGCTATTTGAAGGATTGGCCTTAAGCGGCTCTTTTATTATTTCCATTAACGTTTTTGGAACCGGAACACCGTCAATTACAAGCCTGCCTTTAAAAAACCAGTGCCGGGAGTGCTCACTGTTAGACTGCCCCAGCTGGAAACACTCGACATTGGCGGGATTTCTCTTCAAAACATTAACAAACAGATTATGATAAAATTCTATATCCCATTCATCCATGCCCAGGCCCAGTTTTCTGTTGAAATTCTTCAAGGCATCAATGCCGTGCACCCGGCTGCCGGCTAATTTGCCTGTCTTGCTTTCTTCTAACAGAGGGATTAAATATACCTCCTCCGGTTTTATTCCGATTTCAAAATTATTAAGGGGTCTCCGGTATACGCATTCCGTCATTCTATCATGTTTGGTATCTATGAATTCTGAAACTTCGGCATCCGATGGGATTAAGTAGCGTCTTGAACGCTCAAGCCGGGTAACTTTCGTTAAATTGCATGAATGGCATATGGCCACTGCATTGGTTGAAAATGCAGTTTCAAAATTTAACCTGGGGCCTATCTCAATTACCTTCTTGTGACCGCCATTAAAGAGTGATTTATCCATGAATTTTCCAGGTTCAAATGTTTCTGCAACAAGCCACTTTAATATTTTTAATTCAGATACGCTTAAGGGGTCGGAAGTTTCAATGTAGTAGCAATATTCAAAGTTCTCATCAATAAGCCGGTAAAACCGTTTTATCATTCTCTAAAGTTCCTTATCTTTACCACAGCCGGGAATATAAATATTTATTAATTTAAAATTATATATAATTAGCTTTCTTTTACTTTAATATTTTTCAGCCTGTCAATAATTTCATCTATATATTTTAAGTGGTATCCAACTTCAAATAATTTTTCCAGCTCTTCCCTGCTGAGAATAGAGAGCACTTCTTTCTTTTTTAGAAGGTTTTCTTTAAAGTCGCCCTCACTTTCCCAAGCTTCAAGAGCTGCTCCCTGTATAACAGCATAGGCATCTTTTCTATCCATTCCTTTTTTAATAAGTTCCAGCAATATTCTCTGGGAAAAAATAATGCCTCCGTATTTCATCAAATTCCTTTTCATATTCGATTCAACCACAATCAAATTATCAATTATAAATATCATCTTATAAAGCATGTAATCAAGTAAAATAAAGCTATCGGGGATTATTATCCTTTCTGCCGAGGAATGCGATATATCTCTCTCGTGCCACAGCGCAATATTTTCCATAGCAGCTACGGCATTCGACCTTAATATTCTTGCCAGCCCGCACATTCTCTCACAGATAATAGGATTTTTCTTATGAGGCATAGCGGAAGAACCTTTCTGGCCTTTCGTAAAAGGCTCTTCAACTTCCCTTACATCCGTCCTCTGTAAATTCCTTATCTCAAGAGCTATCTTTTCCAGGGTAGCGCCATAAATTGCCATTGCCGAAATTAATTGTGCATGCCTGTCCCTCTGAAGAATCTGGGTAGATGCAGGAGACGGTTTTAAATTGAGAGTATCACAAACCTTCCTCTCCAGTTCCGGTGAGGTGTTTGCATAAGTGCCGACCGCACCTGAGATTTTACCATACCTTATATTTTCTCGTGCCTTCCTCAGCCTCTCAAGATTCCTCACTATCTCAAAAGCATAAACACAGAACTTAAATCCAAGCGTAACCGGCTCTGCGTGGACTCCGTGAGTTCTTCCTGTCATAACCGTA
Source organism: Actinomycetota bacterium (assembly GCA_034660395.1). Taxonomy (GTDB): domain Bacteria; phylum Actinomycetota; class Humimicrobiia; order Humimicrobiales; family Humimicrobiaceae; genus JAQVEM01. The sequence continues at coordinate 5,714 of JAYEJA010000158.1, read as the reverse complement.
TGGCTGTACTTTTGTGATTTTTTCTTGATAATATCAAGAAGCTTTATAGTCCTGCCCTCAATTAAACTGGCTGCTTCCATTATCTGGAGCGAAAGAGCAGTATCACCTACATCCGAAGATGTCAACCCGAAATGGAGATATCTGGATGATTCTCCAATATAGGAAGATACGTCTGTCAGGAAGGCAACGACATCGTGGTTTGTCTCTTTCTCAATCTCGTTTATTTTTGAGATATCAAATCTTGCTTTTTTATTTATCTCTTCCCCGGCCCGGCGGGGTATAATGCCCAGCTCCGCCTGTGCGCCTGCCACCGCCTTTTCAACTTCAAGCCATGCCGCAAACTTATTTTCTTCACTCCATGCCCTGCCCATTTCCTTCAAAGTGTATCTGGGAATCATCACTTCTCCTATGATAAAAAATACTAATAGAAATTAAGTGAACTTTTTAACTTGCCCGATTATCAGGATAGAACTTATTTATATAAGATCTTCCAGTATTTTCTCTCTGAATGTTTGATAATCCTCTGAATCATTAAGGTCAAGCAGCTCTTCGCCGCAATCAAAAAAGACCTGATCATAACTCTTAAGACATATATCGGAAACTTTTAAAAGCCATTTTCTATCGAGTTTCCAGCTCCTCAAACCTTTTAACCAGCTTCTTTCACTGGCAGGGATTTTATCTTTAATAAAAGTATTTAGATTTCTTGATTTTTTTGATACCTGCAGCAAGAAATCTTCCTTATCTGTTAGAGATGAGATATTTGCTATACTTAAACCTCTATCTGCATTCACGAATTTCTCCCCTGTCAATGTTACAAATATTTTTACCTTTTTATAACATATATATTGTATTATTTACATGCTTTTTTTAAAACCTTCAACTAAAAATCATTCCGATAAATAATTCAAAAAAGCATATTTCTATTTAAGATAATCGTCAAGATAATCCCTGACTTCATCCTTATCCGCAATTAAATAACTTACCCCATCTATATAAGCGGGCTCAACAGGTATAGTTAACCAGTTTATATCCTTACTAGCAAATAATAACACAAAACCCGGGGAACCAAAATCCCACATTGTAAGGTCGGACTTTGTTCTTTCATTTAATACTTCAATTATCTGTGGAGCACTTGAAATCATTGAAAAATTAAATTTTTGCTTCATCAACTCACTTAACAGATACTTCTGCCTGTCTACCCTGTCAAGGTCAGCTCCCGCAGTTGACCTGCACCTTACGAATGAAAGGGCCTCTTCACCATTCATCAGATAGGTCCCCGGGTCAAAATCCGCACCTGATAACGGGTCATGGAGGGATTCCTCCACTGTTATCTCCACTCCCCCGAGTATATCGATAATTTCTTTAAAACCCCTGAAATTTACTACTATCACTTTATCTATACTTATATCCGTAAGCCTGTATATCTCGTCTTTTATCATTTCTTTTCCGCCATATTTGTAAGCAGCATTAATCTTATTCCACCCGTAATCCTCTAAATTAACCCTGACATCCCGCGGAATAGAGATAAGACAATCCTTATTGCCCCAGCTGCTGATATGATAAATAATGATAGTGTCTGTCAGTCCTACAAAATCATTACTTTCCTCCCTTTCGTCCATTCCAAGCAGAAGTATATTATTATCACCGGGATTTAAACTTTTAAAATAGACAAAAAGGAATACTGCGCCAATTACGGCAATAATTACTACTATAGTAATAAAACAGCCCCTGGCCTTACTCATATCTTCTTCTATCTCCAGTACAATCCAATATATTATGCATATCCGGTATGGGACAAATAATACAGTGTGTGCAGTAATTTTTCAATGGGATCCGTTGTTTCAATTCTTACGCGTGCAGGAGCTTTAACCGGGACTGAAGTATAGTTTATAATCACTTTAACACCGGCCCTGACCAGTATATCGGTAGCCCTCTGGGCCGAATGGGGAGGAACTGCCAGAATCGAAATTGCTATATCCTTCTTCCTTAATATATCTTCTATCCTATCTATATCCAGCACTTTATGTTCCGATATAATTTTACCTATAACTTTCTTATTATTATCAAAAACGTTCTCTATCCTGAATCCAAATCTTTCAAGCATTTTATACTTTAAAATCGCCTTTCCCAGATTACCGGCTCCAATTAAAGCAATACGGACAAACCTGTTATACCCGAGTATTCTGTTAAAGGATTTGATAAGGTCATTAATATTAAATCCAACTCCTCTCTTACCCCTTATATTGAAATACGCAAGGTCTCTCCTGACCTCCGCGCTGTTAACCCCGGTGCTCATGCTTATTTCCTTTGAGGTTGCCGTTCTTTTACCATCTTCTTTCAGATGCACAATATATTTTAAATATTGCGACAGTCTTGAAACAGTTCTTTCCGAATATACCTTCTCCGCCATATATTAATCATCCCTTTTATCTGTTTATAGAAATATTGCTGGAAAATTTGTATCATAATTGTAACAGTACGTTAATTCTTTTACAACAAGAAGGCCTGCCGGGGATAAATGAAGATTAACCTTTAAATACCTGCCTTAAAATTATATATTCCATCCTCTTTTTTATAGGTTCTTCCGCAGCTTCTGCATTTTACCGTATCTTTATCGAAGATAAGAGTGCCATTCCTGCAGGAAGCGCAGGTTAAAATGTTTTCTATTTTTTCTTTGCCCCCGCCGCAGGAATCTTCATGACCGGGTTTTCCAAGGACACATTTTAAAAAGATACTTGGTCCCAGGGTTATGAATGAAAACAATTTCTGATACATCCTTTCAAATAATAACAGGGTTTTTGTGCCCGGAAATTTCTTCATTAAATTAATTCTCAGGTTGGAAATACTTATTAATTTCTTTATTAAAAGGCCTCTTTCTTTTACAAGACTATATATATAAAAAGGATGAAAATTTAATATAGTTTCCCCTACCTGTAACGGTTCCGGACTAAAAGGAGATACCTCCATCCTGCCTGCCAGAAATTTTAATATGTTTTTGAAATTTCTTTTATTTGCAAATTCCAGGAAATAAAGGCCGCCATTTTTAAGTATCCTTGCAACTTCATCAAAATATTTTTCCGGGTTTCCAAGATGGTGTATCATTCTTACAGTCAATACAACATCCGCGCAATCCGGCTTTACAGGAAGATTGTTTGCATCAGAAGCAATAAAATAAACCGATGACATTCTTCCGGAGTCGTTTTTTAAAAACTTTTTTATCCTTCTCCTGGCATTCTTTAAATTATTGATTGAGGAGTCAATCAGAACCATCGTCCCGAAATCCTTATATTCATTAAAGAGTCTGCCGTATCCGCATCCGATATCAAAAATTACCTTATCTTTTTTATTAAATCCTGCCAGCAGCCTTCTCAGGGCAATTCTTTCCGAATTATCCTCGTATAATCTTTTATTATTTTCCCAGAACTCCCTGTAATCATAATTTTCGTAGTCTGTATTTCTTAAATTCACTTCCTTGCGTCTTCCCGCTTCCGATTAATAATAAATTCACCCTATATTCTTAACTGCTGTGTGCCTTTATTTTTGTCATTTCACTTCTCTTAATACCGGCTCTGTCAGTACGCATTAAAACTGTAAGCTTTTCCATTTTTAAGCTGCCTGGAAATTTTTTCATTTATCTTAGAAACTAATATTAATTACATTATGCCATAAATGCAAACATCTGCTCCAATGCAATGTAGCTCTGGCTTATAAAATATTTAAAATGCCATATTGAAAATATTAATCCGTCAAAGATTACATATACCAGGATATCAGCTAAATATATGGGTTAAAGGGGAACCTTTTTTAAAATAGATTCCCCTTCATTCATGTACATTTTAATTTTATCCGGTCCTTCAGCCAGAAACGGACCGGCAGGATCAGTTATTACAGGTTTTTCGCCTTTTCCTTCTTTTTTTCTGCCTTACCCCCCTCTTTTATTATCATGTCATCCTTCCCCAGGACCTTGAGCTGATTAAACTCCAGGCTTGCCGCCACTATATCGGCAGTAATACTTATTATATTATACTTTTTACCTTCCTTGTTCTCCCAGCTTCTCAGGTTCATGTGCCCGCTCATAAGTATCCTGTCACCCTTTTTTAAGGCAGCTGAGCAATTCTCTGCAAGAATGCCCCATACGCTAACATTAAAAAAATCTACGGATTCAGATTCCTCACCCTTTTTATCAACCCATTTTTTATTCACTGCAAGCCCCATCTCTGTAATAGCTATACCTTCATTGGTATATTTAATCTCCGGATCACGGGTTAAATTACCCAGTAAAAATATATTATTCACGTAATTCATAACTAACCCTTTCTTTTAAATAACATTCCTGAAAATATATAAGAAATTCAATAACTGAACTTATAATAATCACAATAGCCGAAGTATTCGTCCCACGGGTATAAAACCTTTGCCCTGGATTCTGAGCTGACCGTGCCGCTTTCCTTCATTAAGCCGCCCAGAACAGCAAAATTAATGTTTTTTTTCACTTCAACCGTTACACAATCATAATCAAAACTACAGTCAACCATTTTGCAATTATTCAATTCGGCAACCCGCCCGGCTATCTCACAACATTTACTGCTATCGAAAAATAATAAATTCTGTGCTGCCGCCAGTGAAGCTGCATCGGAAGCTTTTTTTGTTTCCTCCCTTACTATAAAAATCCGGCATAGGTCAAAAACAACTAAAAATAAAATTGATAGGATAACCAGGATTACTGCAGATATAAAAGAAATATTACCCCTGCTCCTTAATATTAAAAATTTCAGTAACATTCCATCCTCATCTGACTTTTTGCTTTTATTGATTTCTCCCTTACTTTAAAAACATTCATCAGCAGCGGAATACCTGCGGCATCATAAGTAATAACCACTTCAACCATATCACCTGTCTTACGCAGGGAACTCTCTTCGGGGGTAATCCTTACATCAATCCTATCCTGGTTAAAACCCGGGCAAACTTCCCTTATGCATTCCAGAGCTTCATCATTTGAATTAGTAGTGACTACCACTCTTGACCCTTCACGAGCAGCCTGTTCCAGCACATTTCTCTGATACAACATCAAACCTAAATGGGAAACAGCCAAAATTATTAGAATAAGAAAAGGAATAACGAGGACAAATTCAAGTGATGCCTGAGCGTCTGTTTTACCGGCTTTAGATATTAGATTTTTTTTATTTTTATTTATTCCTGACATATTTTTTTAATTTATAACCATTCCCCATTTAATTTTTCATACCTTAAAATTTTTAAATTAAATCCCTAAACCATTGAGGCAATCTTGGCAAAAACTTTAGATATAACATCAATAATTAACGGCTTTCCGACGGCAATTAATATTGCGCTTATAACACCTGCAATTACCGTTACAAGTGCATATTCAAGAGTTGATTGTCCTCTCTTATCCCTGAATTTAATCCTTGCATAATTCATTATTTTAATTTCACTCACCTCCTTCCTTTTAATAAAACTCATTTTTCACGGCAGTTTTAGATAAGATTTCACCTCCCTTCCATATATGGCAGCCGGTTTACAAACCAGTGGCGTTATAAATAAATTTAGCATATTTATTTATTTGTGTAAATACATATTTATATAAAGAATAAAAAATTCTTCGCTATGATTTACTGAAATTTTTCATTAACGGGTGTTTTTTAATAATTATTTTATTATATAAAGTATTAATTAAAGTTTTACCTTAAAAATAT
>JAYEJA010000157.1:0-7675 GCA_034660395.1 Actinomycetota bacterium | reverse complement strand
AAGAAACAGTAAAAGCCGGGAAGAAAAAAGAAACGGCAAAAAAGGAAAAAAGCAAAAAAACAAGCAGCGAAAAGAAAAAAACCGGGGCAGGGGCTTCAGGAAAGGGTAAGAAAAAAGGTTAAAAAGTAAAATAATTATTAAAAGCAAATGCGGGTATTATGCAGTGCTTGTCTAATTTATCTGGAGGTATTTTTAAATGGTCGCGAATATAGACGTAAATAATTTCGATGCCATAAAAATTGGGCTTGCTTCACCTGAGACAATAAGGTCATGGTCGCATGGCGAGGTAAAAAAGCCTGAAACAATAAATTATAGAACATTAAAGCCCGAAAGGAATGGATTGTTCTGTGAGAGGATTTTTGGACCTACCAAGGACTGGGAATGCTACTGCGGCAAGTATAAGAGAGTAAGATTCAAGGGTATAATTTGTGAGAGGTGCGGCGTTGAAGTAACAAGGTCAAGTGTAAGAAGGGAAAGGATGGGACACATTGAGCTTGCATCACCGGTTTCACATATATGGTTTTTTAAAGGTGTACCGAGCAGAATGGGATATATTCTGGATATAAGTCCCAAAGATCTTGAGAAAGTACTATATTTTGATTCATATATAATAACAAACGTTGATAAGGAAAAGATAAGTGCTGATGGGGAGGAAATTAAGAAGCTTTATCAGAAAGCGCTGGATAGAGCGAAGGAAATGCACCAGGAAAGGCTGGAAGAGATAAAATCCAATAAAGAGAATTTTATGATTGAGAATGATAGGGATAAGGACGAGAGTAGACAGGCGGAGGAAAAAAAGAAAGATAAGGGGACAGGTGAAGACGAGGAAAGAAATAAAAAGAGTAAAGGAAAAGTCAAGGAACTTTCCGCGGAGCAGCTTGAAGAAAAGAAAGCAAAAGTTATAAAAGAAACAGAAATGCTTCTGGAAGAGGAAAACGAAATATATATGGAAGAGATGGACCTCATAAAAAGGGCAAGTACATTCTTCTTTAATCTGGAGGAAAAGATGCTTGTTTCGGATGAGGCCTTATTTAAGAAGATGAAGGAAATTTACGAATATTATTTTAAAGGCGGAATGGGAGCGGAAGCAATAAGGGAATTGCTTAGAAATATCGATTGCGAAAAAGAAGTAGAGCAGTTAAAAGAGATTGTAAAAAAATCCAAGGGACAGAAAAGAAGCAGGAGTACGAAGAGGTTAAAAATAATATCTTCATTTATAGATTCAGATAATAAGCCGGAGTATATGGTTCTTGATGTTCTACCGGTAATACCGCCTGATTTAAGGCCGATGGTCCAGCTGGATGGAGGAAGATTTGCAACATCGGATTTAAATGACCTTTACAGAAGGGTTATCAACAGGAATAACAGACTTAAGAAGCTGCTGGAGCTGGATGCTCCCGAAATTATAGTAAATAATGAAAAAAGGATGCTGCAGGAAGCAGTTGATGCGATGTTTGATAATGGTAGAAGAGGAAGGGTAGTAGTTGGTGCCGGAAACAGGCCTCTTAAATCTTTAAGTGATATGTTAAAAGGTAAGCAGGGTAGATTCAGGCAGAACCTTCTTGGCAAGAGGGTTGATTACTCGGGAAGGTCGGTTATAGTGGTTAATCCGAATCTAAAGCTGCAGCAATGCGGTCTTCCCAAGAAGATAGCGCTGGAACTGTTTAAACCTTTTGTTATGAAAAAATTAGTAGATGAGGGATTTGCCCAGAATATTAAAAGCGCAAAAACTATGGTGGAAAAGGGAAGCAATGAAGTATGGGATATACTGGAAAGCGTGATTGAGAACCATCCTGTTTTTCTTAACCGTGCCCCAACACTACATCGTCTGGGTATACAGGCCTTTATGCCTATACTGGTTGAAGGTAAAGCGATACAGATACATCCGATGGTTTGTCCTCCGTTTAATGCTGATTTTGACGGGGACCAGATGGCCGTTCATGTTCCCCTTTCAAATGAGGCAAAAGCGGAAGCCATGATTTTAATGCTGTCCGTTAATAATATATTGTCACCGGCAAGCGGAGAACCGGTTGTTGTTCCTTCTCAGGATATGGTTCTGGGGATATATTATTTGACTTCTGAACTTGAAAAATCAAAGGAAAGAGTGAAATTTTATAAAAACACGCGTAATGCTCTATTAGAATATGATTATGGCCTTATAACCCTCCATACTCCAATCAGGGTGAAAATTGATGACCGGGTAATTAAGACAACGGTGGGCAGGATAATACTTAATAAATCCCTGCCTGAAGATTATAAGTTTGTTAATAAAGAAGTTTCTAAAAAGGAGCTCATTACAATCATTACGGAGTGTATAAATAATTTTTCAAATAATGTAGTAACAGAAACGCTGGATTCTATAAAGGAGATAGGTTTTAAGTATGCTACTCTTTCCGGTCTGACAATAGGTATGGATGATATAGAGATACCGCCTGAAAAGGAAAAAATTTTGGGCAAGATAGAGAAAAAAGTAGAAAAGATTGAAGAATACTATAAACAGGGGATGATAACGGAATTTGAAAGACACCAGAGGTTGATACAGATGTGGTCTCAGGCAAATGAGAATGTAGCTAACGCCATGGAGAAAAACTTTCACAGATTTAATCCTGTCTACATGATGGCGACATCAGGCGCAAGAGGCAATATAAAGCAGCTCAGGCAGCTGGCTGGAATGCGTGGACTGGTAGCAAATGCGAGAGGAGATATAATAGACAATCCGATAAAGTCCAATTTCAGGGAGGGTCTTACTGTCCTTGAATATTTCATATCTACACATGGCGCGAGGCAGGGGCTCGCGGATACTGCACTTAGAACGGCAGACTCCGGCTATTTAACCAGAAGGCTGGTTGATGTTGCCCAGGATACGATGGTAAGAAAGCATGACTGCGGAACAGAAAATGGCGTAAATTTATATGTTTTGACTCTTGAAGGAGAGCTGAATACCAATCTCATAGGAAGGACATGTCTTGAGGATAGAAATAATCCCGTCACTAAAAAGAATATAATAAAGAGCGGAGAAGAAATCACTGAAAAACATGTATATAAATTAATACATGCAAATATCGAGAGCGTAAAGGTTCGTTCGGTTATGACCTGTGAGGCAGAATCGGGAGTCTGCCAGAAATGTTACGGAAGGGACCTTGCCACTGGAAAGACTGTTGAAATTGGTGAAGCAGTGGGTATTATAGCGGCGCAGTCTATAGGAGAACCGGGAACACAGCTGACGATGCGTACCTTCCATACAGGCGGAGTGGCGAGTACTGTAATACAGAGATCCATAAAATCTCCCGTTAAAGGTAAGCTTATATTTAAAAAAGAGCTGTTATCCGAATTGAATTTGAAAAAAACGGATTTTGTTAAAGAAAATACCAATGATGTCATTGAAGTAAATATAGAACATATACCTCATAAATTAATATTCCAGGTTCAGATGGAAAGAGGAGATATTGTTGATGTAATTATACCTAAAGGTGAAATACTCCAGATTAACAAGAAACTGAATGTTGATATAGGCGAAGTTTTTGCAAAGCTGATACTCACAGCCAAGAGAAAAACTCATGTTCACAAGCATGAGAAGACATTTGAGGGAATAGATATTACAAGCGGCTTACCGAGAGTCGTTGAACTCTTTGAGGCAAGAAAACCAAAAGAGTATTCATATATAGCGGAGATATCAGGAAAGGTTAAAATCGAGGATATAGATTCACGTTTCAGGATGATTACCATAAAGAGCAAAGACGGTGAGCAGGAGAAGTCCTATCAGATTCCAACAAGAGCGAAATTAGTTGTTAAGAGCGGAGATAAGGTTTCTGCCGGAGAGCCGTTAACCGAAGGACCGAAAAATCCCCATGATATTTTAAGGATTAAAGGAATAAAAGAATGTGAGCAGTACCTTGTAAAAGAGGTGCAGAATGTTTATAAAGCTCAGGGCGTTGATATTAATGATAAACATATTGAAGTAATAGTAAAGCAGATGCTTAAGAAGATAACGGTGGTTGACCCCGGAGATAGCGATTTTCTGCCCGGTCAGCTGGTAGATAGGCTTTTATTTAAGAAAGAAAACGATAAGCTTGTTTCTAATATGAAGAAGCCTGCTACGGCTGTCCAGAACTTAATGGGTATAACCAAGGCCTCTCTGGTAACAGAAAGTTTCCTGTCGGCAGCATCTTTCCAGGAAACAACGAAGGTTTTAACTGATGCGGCGCTGGAGAATAAAGTGGATAATTTAAGAGGCCTGAAAGAAAATGTAATATTAGGAAAGGCAATACCTGCGGGGACGGGAATGAGTGATATAAGGGGCTACGAATTAGAATACCCCGGGTATAAAGAGAGTGATAAAGATGAAATTGAAATACTTCAGGAATCGGAGGGAGAAGACACAAAAGAAATAGAGATTAATATTTAGTCAGTAAGTGAAAAGAATACTTTAAAATAGCCATTTTTATCTGTTGACATTTTATTTTTTAGATGATAATCTCTTTTCTCGTGTCTTCAAAAAAGGCTATAATTAATCATTTTTATGAGGTCGATAATATTATTAAAAAAAGTTTAGGAAAAGGTATTTATGCCTACGATAAGTCAGCTGGTTAGAAAAGGAAGAAAAAAGATAAAAAAGAAAAAGAAAACCCCTGCCCTGCAGGAGAACCCCTTAAGAAGGGGCGTGTGCATCAGGGTGTATACAGCTACACCTAAGAAGCCGAATTCAGCATTGCGTAAAGTTGCGAGGGTAAGACTTACGAACGGAGCCGAAGTTACGGCATACATACCGGGTATTGGTCATAATCTGCAGGAGCACTCTATAGTACTGGTAAGAGGAGGCAGGGTAAAGGACCTGCCGGGAGTAAGGTATAAGGTTATAAGAGGGTCGCTGGATACTGCAGGAGTTGAAGACAGAAAATCTTCACGTTCCAGATATGGAGCTAAGAAGCCGAAGTAATTTATAAGGAGTAGCAAGATGCCCAGAAAAGGAAGGCCTCAAAAAAGAAAAATAAAAATAGAGCCTGTTTATAAGAACAGGATAGTTTCTAAATTGATAAATAAAGTATTAATGGATGGTAAAAAGAGCGTAACAGAGGATATAGTGTATAAGAGTTTAAAGATTCTTGAGGAAAAAACAAAAGAAAATCCTCTGGAGATACTGGAAAAGTGTATTGACAATGTAAAGCCGTTACTGGAGGTAAAGCCAAGAAGAGTTGGCGGAGCTACCTATCAGGTGCCTGTCGAGGTATCGCTGGAAAGGGCAAATACGCTTGCTATCAGATGGATCGTTGATTTTTCCGGTAAAAGGAAAGAGAAGACTATGGCGCAGAGGTTAGCCGGAGAAATACTTGATGCTGCGAGTAACACCGGAAGCAGTATAAAAAAGAAAGAAGATTTACATAAGATGGCAGAGGCAAATAAAGCTTTTGCGCACTATAGATGGTAACAAATACAGGTGGTTAATATGGAGAGGAAAGTCCCAATAAAAAAAATAAGAAATATAGGTATGACTGCACATATAGATGCAGGTAAGACTACTACCACGGAACGTGTCCTGTATTATACAGGTAAAACATATAAAATAGGAGAAGTTCACGATGGAGCGGCGGTAATGGATTGGATGATACAGGAGCAGGAGAGAGGGATTACCATTACTTCTGCAGCGACGACATGTTACTGGAAGAAACATAAGGTTAATATTATTGATACCCCGGGCCATGTTGATTTTACCGTGGAAGTTGAAAGGTCGCTGCGTGTGCTTGATGGGATGATTGCAATATTCTGTGCAGTCGGCGGAGTTGAGCCGCAGTCTGAAACTGTATGGAGACAGGCAGATAAATATAATGTTCCGAGAATGGCTTTTATTAATAAAATGGACCGCAACGGAGCGGATTTCTTTTATGTAATGGATATGATAAAGGAGAAGCTTGGAGGGAACCCGTTGCCAATCCATATTCCAATAGGAAAAGAAGAAGATTTTACAGGGATAATAGACCTTATAAGCATGAGGGCTATTATATATGAAGACGAAATGGGGATAAGGTTTGAATATAAAGATATACCGGATGAACTCAGGCCTACAGCTGAAAAATACAGACAGGAACTTATTGAGAATGTTGCCAATTATAATGATGACATATTAAATAAATATGTTGAAAACATGGAAATAAGTGAAGAGGAATTAAAGAAGGCAATCAGGGAAGTAACGGTTAATGTTAATGGTGTACCGGTTCTTTGCGGGGCAGCTTTTAAAAATAAGGGAGTCCAGCCTCTGCTGGACGGAGTAGTAGACTTTCTGCCGTCACCTATAGATATACCTCCGCCCGGGGGGATAAATCCGCATAATGAAAAAGAAATTGATAGGAAAGTAAGTGATGGTGAGCCTTTTTCCGGTCTGGTATTTAAAATAGTTACGGATCCGTTTATTGGCAAATTAAGTTATATGAGAATTTATTCGGGTACGCTGAAAAGCGGTACGCAGGTTCTAAATACAAACAATGATTCAAAAAGCAGAATAAGCAAATTACTTATAATGCATGCTAACAGCAGGGAGGAGACAAAAGAAGCACATTGCGGGGATATAATAGCAGTTGCGGGTCTAAAAGACATAAGCACCGGTGATACTATATGCGAACCGGGAAGCCCTATAAAATATGAAGCTATTAATTTTCCCGAGCCGGTTTTATCAATTGCCATTGAGCCAAAAACTAAAGTAGACCAGGAAAAGCTAAGTAAGGCTCTTTCAAAACTTGCAGGTGAAGACCCGACGTTTAAAATGAAAATTGATAGCGAGACAGGTCAGACAATTATTTCAGGTATGGGTGAATTGCACCTTGAAATAATAGTTGACAGACTGCTGCGTGAGTTTGGTGTAAGCGCAAACATAGGAAAGCCTCAGGTATCCTATAGAGAGACCATAACCAGGGATGCCCGAATTGAAGGAAAATATGTAAGGCAGAGCGGCGGAAGAGGCCAGTACGGCCATGTAATAGTAAAATTTGAGCCAAATGAGTACGGTGGAGGTTTTCAGTTCGAGGATAAAACAAGGGGCGGAGCCATACCCAGAGAGTTTATAAAACCGATTAAAATGGGTATTGAAGATGCAATGCAGAGCGGTGAAATAGCAGGGTATCCCGTCGTTGATGTTAAAGCTACTCTGGTTGATGGATCATATCATGAAGTAGATTCTTCAGAGATGGCCTTTAAAATCGCAGGTTCGAAGGCATTCAGGGAAGCTATGAGGAGATGCCTTCCAATTTTATTGGAGCCGGTAATGGATGTTGAAACGGTTGCTCCGGATGAGTACATGGGTGATGTTATCAGTGACATTAACTCAAGGAGGGGCAAGATATTATCTGTAACGCTGAGGAATAAGAATAGAATTATAAAGACAGAGGTACCCCTGGTCGAGATGTTTGGTTATGCTACAGATTTAAGGTCAAGAACCCAGGGCCGTGCTACATTTACAATGCAGTTCAAGAAATACGAATCCGTTCCGGCCAGGATTGCAGATAAAATTATAGAAAGCTTTAAAGGTAAAAAAATTGCAGTTTAATAATATTTAAATTAACTTTTAACCAGAGAAAGGATATATTATGGCTAAACAAAAATTTGAGAGAACAAAGCCGCATATAAACATAGGGACCATAGGTCATGTTGACCATGGAAAAACAACTCTGACTTCGGCAATAACAAG
>JAYEJA010000156.1:0-1505 GCA_034660395.1 Actinomycetota bacterium | reverse complement strand
ATGTTATGGATGTGGGTTAACGGCCAGGAAATAATTTAATATAAAAGTCTCCTTGGAGGGCTCCGCGGACCTTCCCTGGAGCGCTAAAGGGGGTAAAAATGATAGAAGGATTTATTACAAAATATTTGTTAGATATGGTAATTGTATTTTTAGTAGGTGTATTCAGTAAGTTTATGATCAACAAGTTTGGCCAGGACCGGGCAGACAAGATAAAAGAGGCTATCCTTGCCGCTATGCTCTGGGCGGAAGAAGAATTTGGAATAGGAAATGGTAACAAAAAATGGGAAGAAGCCTGGAAGAAATTAATTGAGATATTAAAGAAGCAAAAAGTTACATTAAAAGAGGGTGAGATATCCTATGTCAAGGATTTGATGAAGGCTACCGTACCGGAGATCAATGAAAAGGTATATAAGGCTATGCCGGATACAATAAGAAATGGAAGGACTTTAAGGTATAAATAATGGCAATAATTAATGATATAGAACTAACCGAATATTTTTCCCTGCGGGAGTTTGAATGCCCCTGCTGCCGGCAGGTCATGCTCTCTCCGGACCTTCTGGAGAGATTAAACCATCTGAGAATGGTGATAAATAGACCCATATATATCAATTCCGGGTACCGGTGTCCGGAGGAAAATCATAGGGTAGGGGGAGTTCCCGGCTCTTACCATCTCCGGGGTATGGCGGTAGATATCCATGTAAAGGATTATCTGCTATTTGACCTCCTCCTTTATGCCCAGGAAATGGACTTTCACGGTATAGGGTATTACGAAAAGGACAATTTCCTGCACCTGGATATCAGGCCCGGAAAGAAGAGGGTCTGGAAGGGAAGTAAGTTAATTGGATATTGAATATGTACTAAAACTAATAGCAAATAACGGCTTTCCCCTGGTGCTTTCTGTATATCTGGTGTGGAAATTGGAGTTTTTTATTAACGAAATAGTCAAGAATCAGAAGGAATTCTCCCATAATGTCACCACTGAAATCAAAGAAATCAAGCAGACAATCAATGATCTGCGGGTTGATTTTGCCAAAAATCGATGAAACCGTTGTTATATAAGGTTTTTAGCGTTTTTTAAAAAAGCTTCATATTTGGCGTATACGAGGCGTATTTAAAAAATACGATGATTCATACCAGCCACCTTGAAATAAGCGCTTAAAACACGCTTAAATTAAAGATGTTTTTTTCGTGTTTCTCGAAATTCCCCGCTTTTAGGCCATTTTGCACCATTTTTCCCTTTATTTAGCCTGTTTGCTTCATATGTATCCACATTTATACGGTATTCTGGTATAACCTGTGAAGAACTAAGAGATACTTTATTTATCGTAGTAATTTCATGCATTAAAATAATTTTTAACAAATAATGGATTTTAGATAAGCGAAATAATTTGACATTGGTATATCATAGTTATATTATGAGCAGTAGTAAGTAATAATTATTTATGGAGGTATTACTATGAATAACCAGTTGATTGCCTCTGAAGAAATTCCTTCTACTGAAATAG
>JAYEJA010000155.1:0-1508 GCA_034660395.1 Actinomycetota bacterium | reverse complement strand
TGTGACCGATTAATTTGGTACCGGAAGCAAAAGCATTGCCGTCAGCTCCGACGCAAGAAAGAATAGCTGCCAGTGTTTTTTTGCCTACGCCGGGAATAGACAAAAGATTGGCTCCGGGAAAGCTATTAGAATCATTCGGAGAAGAGGGAGAAAGAATAGTCTCTATGTTACTGTCAAGTTCAGCAATATGGGAATTGAGCCCCCGGATATTTGTCAGCAGCATTTTGACAGTAGTACCCCGTGCTTCAGAGGCCCGGCCCGAATAAATAGAAGATTTGGCAGTATTGATAAGTTGCTTTATATCGGAGATACTGAAGTTATTTCCCTGAATTGAACGGACAATTTTTTCGATTTGTTTAACTTTAGCCTTAGCCAGATGAGAGGCAGTAGGGAATCGCTTTAAAATGGATGTGGCGGCAATCCCAAAAGGATTTTTAAGGGAGGTAGATGAGAGCTCGGGAAAAACTAATTCAAGCAGGGCATAACATTGACGTTGATAATTTTTGCGGTCTTTGATAAATTCATAGCGGAGTTTAGTGAATTCCCTGAGAGTCTGAATATCTTCTTCGGGAACGTATGAGGCAGCATATTCACCGGAGCGAAGCAGTCCGGCGATAACGAGGGCATCAATATCATCGGTCTTGGCTTTTTTCCGCAGAGCTTCGCGATATTTGTTAGTTTGATGAGGATTAATAACAATTACTTTGAAATTCTCATTTGTGAGAAATGAGTAGATGTTTTCCCAGAAATTGCCCGTAGCCTCAAGGCCTGCAAGAGTATTAGCAGGTGATAAGTTGTGTTTCTTAAGAAATGTAAGAAGATTTTGAAAATCTTCAGAAGAATTTTTAATGGAAAAAGATTTATTGAATCTTTCTCCGTCGTTATCAAGAATAACGATATGGTGGGTTTTTTTAGATACATCAATACCGAGATAAAACATAAGAAAACCTCCTTAGTGGTTTTGTAATCGTTCTTTTTAATTCAGCGGGATTAAAAACTTCCCGACAAAAGTCAAACACGTATAGCCTGGGAAATAAATGGTAGCCGGGTATCAACTCGGCCCCATAGCATCCTTAATGAATATTCCCAGTTTGACAGTCAGGAAGCAGCAATCTTTTGTCAATGGTGGCATACGCCCCATAAGGAGAATTGAAAAGCTGTCTTCCCGCTGATAAAAAAGAACACAATAACAGTAACATTATATAAATATTTAGTTGTAGGAAGAAATATATTACGGTAACATATATTTCTTATGAACATTATACCAGAGGAGAAACAATGAATTTTAAGAAATTAACGATTGTAATGGCGAGCTTATTGTTGGGCGTTTCCGTTATATTTGCCCAAGGTTTAGAAAAAGACGAAGCAGTTAAAAAAATATCCCAGAGGCTGGTGGGACAGCTAATGAAGGATATGGATTCCGTCGCAGTGGTGGATTTTGTTACTCTGGATGGCAGGCAAAACCTGCTCGGAAAATATATCCGCGAAGAATTATCTACAAATTTATC
>JAYEJA010000154.1:0-1515 GCA_034660395.1 Actinomycetota bacterium | reverse complement strand
CCTTATGATTTTCTTCTTTACACCGGTATCCGGAGTTGATATATATCGGCTTATTAATGACCATCCTTAAATGATTTAACCTGGCCAAAAGGTCCGGAGACAGCATAACCCGCCGGCAACAGGGGCACTCAAACTCATACAAAGAAAAATATTCAGTTAATTCTATATCATTAATTCTATCCATAATTTATTTATATCTTAAAGTCCTGCCGTTTCTCACTACATCCGGCATAGCCTTATATATCTTTTCATTGATCTCCGGAACAGTAGCTTTCATAAGATCCTTTACATAGGAAATTTCACCCTCTTTTAATCTAACTCTTTGTTTCCTTAATATTTCAATTAATTTTACCCAGGCTATTTTCCATTTTTCCTCACCATTTCCTATCCCCAGCTCTTCTTCTGCCCAGAGCATAGCGGCGAGAATAGCCTCTTTTATTTTGTCTGCCCTGTCCTGGCCAAACTTATTTATCATAAATTTAGAGAGCAAACCAACAAGAAAAACAAGAATGAAATCTAATAGATATTTAGTGACAAATACTTCTATCATTTGTTACTCCTTTCTCTCTCCCAGGGAAGGTCCGCGGTCCCTTCCGAGGAAGAATATTATAATATATTAAGCTCCTACATCCATAACATCAGTAGACTTATAATCAAGGATTCTTGCATTGACTTTGGTTGTTAAGTCATTACCATTATTATGGAAGATATTCTTAGCGATTATAGTATCCATAACTCCTTCGATAGCTGCATCCTGTGCCGCAAAATCCAAGTAATCTCCGTCATCTACATTTTTGGGATTATTTAAGGTAAGGTTTACTGATTTACCGACACTATCTCTAAACTGCATATACAGTCTTTTGTAAGTGGTTACTTCTCCTAATTCAGTGGCCATTATATTTTTCACCTCCTTTTCAATATTTATGGTTTATAATTATTAACGATTATTCAGTAAGTTGAGATTCTTTTTCGAATCTGATTTCATCCAAAGGGTACTTCTGTAAGCCCAATAAAGCAGTGGCTGTATCATAGGCATCCTGTTCGATAGCAGTAGATTTAATTTTGTTAAAAGTTTTGCTCTGGATGATAGGTGCTCCGCTGGTCGGATTAACGCCTACTACCAGTCTAAATTTTAGGGCTGAATCACGGGGGACGGTTACGACTATTGCCATTATTTTTCACCTCCTTTTTTCAACCCCGTCAGATGCCTACCTTAAAAAATAAAACCCGTTAGATAAATAGGCATCTAACGGGGTGTTTTTTGAATTCAGTAAAACTAAGCGTTTATATGAATATATTATCATATTATAATGTATTAGTCAAATATAAAGCGTCATCTATATATTATATGTATAAAGGTATATTTTTCTTTGATTGGCTCATAATTACTAATTATATTGTAACAATCCGGCTATTAAAGAATTGAATTGGTCAGGCTTCAAGGGAAAATATGAGAAGACGGTTGCTTGAAATTCTCGAAAGTTTTGAAAAGCTTAAATGAGTGCCTTAAAATCT
>JAYEJA010000153.1:0-7739 GCA_034660395.1 Actinomycetota bacterium | reverse complement strand
GGTGAGATGAGTTCCCTTGATCTCTCTAAGTTCAATTAACTTACTAACCAGAGAATCTCTCACTTCCTGGAAGATACTATTTTCCGTATCTCCTAAAAAGGCCGAAAAATTCTCTACATAAGGTAGATGGAGGGGATGAAAACCAAAGATTAAGGCTAAATCAGGGTTATCCTGAAGGTCCCTTACCAGATCAGAGAGATAAGTTACATTTTTAATGTTTTTGTAAATAAGGGCTTTAAGTAAAGCTTCATAGGGAATGGGAGGTCTGCCGGTAGAGGGATACAGTATCTCCAATGGTGAGGTATCAAGAAAGGAGAAAAGAATCTCGTATTTTTCTAAAGGTCTTAAATTAAAAACAGTTTCAGCTTTAAATAAAAATTTCTGGTTTGCCTTAAATCTTTTCATAGTCTTACCTCCTACTTTTCTGAAAGGTTGCGAAAACTAAAAACAATATTCTAAAAAATATTATAGAATAAAAGTTAAGTGGAGGTGAAACCAAAGTAAGATTAGCAAACAATTTGCTTAATATAAAGATGAGGGTTTCAGAAAACTTTAGAAGGTTAAAAAAATTCACCTCCAGGCCGATAAAAAATCGATAAAACAAGTGAAAATTGATAAATAACCTTCCTTGAAATCCTTATCAGATAAGGGTTTAAAAGGGTGGAGGTGAAGAAAAAATAGAGGTACTCTAAAAGCCTTACAAGACAAGGGTTTCAGAGTTTTCTGAAAGGCACAAAGAATAAATAAAAAGGAGAAATGAAATATGAAAGAATTAAAAGGTATCTGTGCGGCATCTTGCACTCCGTTTAAAGAAGGTGGCGAAGAAGTAGATGAAGACGCTTTGAAAGCTCATCTTGATTATTTAATAGAGGCAGGAGTACATATTATTCTTGTTTGTGGTGGTACAGGAGAGTTTGCTTATCTTCGACCTGAAGAAAAAAAGAGGATTGTTGAAATTTCTGCAAAGCATATTAATGGCAGGACAGATTTGATGGTTCAGGCCTCAGCGATAAATACGGTTGATGCGGTTGATTATGCAAAACATGCTGAAGACGCAGGAGCTGACGGCCTTCTTGTTTTGCCTCCCTATTTTGAAGGGCCCGATGCTGATGGCGTTTATTATCATTATGAAAAAATTGCTAATGCAGTTAATATTCCTATTGTTGCTTATAATATTCCCGTGCATTCGGGATTTGATATTACCCCACAGTTTTTTAAACGGTTAATGAAAATTGATAATGTAAAATATATTAAGGACAGCACGGGAGATTTTATACGAATCCGTGAGTTAATAAAAGTTGCAGGAGATAAAGCTAAAGTCTTTAATGGTGCTGATCCTATTGCCTTCGAGGCCCTTATTGCAGGATCCATTGGTTGTATATGGGGTGCTGCAAATGTAATGCCAAAAGAATGTGTTCAGCTTTATGATCTGATTATGGCTAATAACTTGGTTAAAGCAAAGGAATTGTGGGAGAGAATGCTTCCTGCTAATCTTTTCTTCTGGAATCACATCTATAATTCATCAGTTAAAGCTGCTACGAATCTTGCTGGTAGAAGAGTCGGAAAATGTAGAAAACCCGTTCTAGCATTAAAAGATTTTGAACTGGCGGAGTTAAAAGAGGCCTTAAAACCTCTCGGAATTTGATATACTTAAGATATTTTTATCTATAGAAGAAAATAAGAGAGGGAGAAATAATTTTTTCTTTCTTTTATTTTTCATTAAAATTAAGAAGTAAGAAGACTGTTATAATTTTATTGATGAAAGGAAGGTCTTTAAATATATGAATATGAGGATAGATAATCATATTATTTTAGGTAAAGATGAAAGAAAAGAAATGGTAGAAATAAAAGTAGATGGTAAAACCATCCAAGCAAAAAAGGGTGAAATGATTATAGCCGCTTTAATAGCAAATGGAATTAGGATAAATAGATATACCGTAAAAAAGAAAGAACCAAGAGGAATATTTTGTGGAATAGGACAATGCACAGATTGTATTATGACGGTAAATGGTAAACCAAATGTTCGAACTTGTATTACTCCGGTAAAAGACGGAATGATAGTAGACACGCAATATGGAGTAGGTAGAAAGGAGTAATGGATAATGATTAAGAAAGAAGTAGTTATTATCGGAGGAGGCCCTTCTGGGTTATCCGCTGCTGTTGAAGCTGCTAAAAGAGGTGCCAAGGTCTTGGTTGTAGATGAAAATTTGCGGGCAGGAGGCCAACTATTTAAACAAATACATAAATTTTTTGGTTCAAGTGCCCATCGAGCCGGAATTAGGGGCATCGATATTGCCTCTGAATTATTGGAAGAAGCCAGAGAATGTGGTGTAGAAGTTTGGCTAAACAGTGTTGTAGTCGGTTTATTTAAGGAAAAGAAAATTGCTATAAAAAAGAAGCTATCAGATGATTCTGAAAAACTAGAAATAATTCAGGCTAAAAAAATTGTTATTGCTACTGGGGCCTCAGAAAATGCTGTTAGGTTTAAAGGGTGGACTCTGCCTGGGGTTATGGGAGCAGGCGCTGCTCAAACAATGATTAACGTTAATCGTGTATTACCGGGGAAAAGGATTCTTATGATTGGTTCAGGAAATGTAGGACTAATCGTGTCTTATCAATTAATGCAAGCAGGAGCAGAAGTAGTAGGTGTCATTGAAGCAGCACCTCAAATAGGGGGATATGGTGTCCATGCGGCTAAAATTAGACGAGCAGGGGTACCTATTTATACATCTCATACGATTCTAGAAGCTAGAGGCGATAAAGGTGTAGAAGAAGCTGTAGTCTGTGAAGTAAATGATAATTGGGAACCAATTAGAGGAACAGAGAAAGTATTCAAAGTTGATACAATTACAATTGCTGCTGGCTTAAAACCATTAATAGAATTAGCCATGATGCATGACTGTAAATGTTCTTTTATCCCTCAACTGGGAGGCTGGGTACCCTTACATGATGAGAATATGGAATCTACTAATCCGGGAATATATCTAGTTGGTGATGTTGCCGGAGTTGAAGAGGCAAATACAGCTTTAGAAGAAGGAAGATTGGCAGGTACTGCAATTGCTGAGGCATTAAAATACATTTCCTTGGAAGATGCGGGGAAATTAAAAAAGGAAATATGGCAACGCTTAAATGAGTTAAGAATGGGACCCTTTGGAGAAGCAAGAATGTTAGCTAAAAATAATATATCAGCCCGCTGTAAGATATAAAAAATATTAAATAGTTGTTTATTTTTATAAGCTTATAGATAAACTGTATTGTAATTTTTTTATAAAAAATTATGAATTAATAAAGGAAAGAGAAAAAATGGTATTAAGAAAAACAGGTTATTTAACAAAAGAAGAACTTGTAAATTCAAAATGTTATCCTTCTGAAGAACGTTTCAAAAAAGGACCAGTGGCAATAATAGAGTGTACTGAAGAAATTCCCTGCAATCCTTGTGAACTAGCTTGCAAATTTAAGGCAATAAAGATAGGAAAACCGATCACTAATATTCCTATTTTAGATGAAAATTTATGTACAGGTTGCGGTTTGTGTATAGCCAAATGCCCGGGTTTAGCAATATTTACGGTTGATAAAACTTATTCCGATAAAGAGGGATTAATTTCGTTTCCATACGAATATCTACCTTTACCTGTAACTGGTTCAATTGTGAAAGCGGTTAACAGAGAAGGGAAAGTCGTTTCTTCTGGAAAAGTGATAAAAGTATTAAATAATGAAAGCCTCGATCGAACTCCGGTAGTAACTATTGCAATTCCGAAAGAGAAATTAGATGAGGTGAGAGGAATAAAAAGATTAGAAAGTAAAGATTTAAAGTAACTTTACAGAAGGGAGCAAAATGATGAATAAGAAAGATGATAATATAATAATTTGTAGATGTGAAGAGGTTACGTTAGGAGAAATAAAACAGGCAATTAGAGAAGGAGCTCTCGATGTAACGGGAGTAAAGAGAAGGACAAGGGCAGGTATGGGATTGTGTCAGGGACGTACTTGTGAAAAATTGGTTCAGCAAATCATAAAAGAAGAATTAGGTAAAAAAGCCGAAGAGATAAGACCATCAACATTCCGCCCACCGGTAAGACCTGTGACCTTTGGCACATTAGGAGGAAAATAAAAATGAAAGGTTATGATGCTGTTGTAATCGGTGGAGGGGTTATAGGTATTAGTGTAGTTTATTATCTTTCCAAAAAAGGGATAAAAGTAGCTTTAGTAGAAAAAGGGGATATTGCATCTGGAACTTCAAGTCGATGTGATGGCAATGTTTTGATAGCCGATAAACAGCCAGGATTTGATACAAAAATGACTTATGATAGTCAATTATTATTCAAAGAATTAGTTAAAGAGATTCCGTATGACTTTGATTATACACAGCGAGGGAGTATATATATCATAGAAAGCGAAGAGGAGTTTAAAATAGCTAAAGAATACGTTAAAAAACAGGTAGAAGATGGATATCCAATGCGGATGATGGATAAATCTGAGATTCATGACGACGAACCGTATCTTGCTGAAGATATTATAGGAGGGGTAGAAATCGGTTGCGATGCTTCTGTAAATCCTATGGCTCTTGTTTTTGGGCTATCTTTAGAAGCTAAAAAAAATGGAGCAGAGATATTTGATTATACTTATGTAAAGGATATTAGATTAGATAAAAAAGGAGCAGTGGAAGCAGTAGAAACAGATCAAGGAATGTTAATAACAAAATGTGTAGTAAACTGTGCAGGTGTATGGGCTCCTGAAATAGGGAATATGGTGGGTATAGATATTCCTATTAAGCCAAGACAAGGACAGTTATTAGTAGCTGAAAAGACTTTCCCAGTTGGGAAAAGAAAAATTGTAGAATTTGGTTATATGATGGCTAAATTTGGAGATGAAAATTATAAACGTAATGTTAGTCCGGAATTAGAAAAGTTCGGCATTGCTTTTGTGTTTGAACCTACATTATCAGATAACTTTTTAATAGGTAGTAGCCGTGCATTTGTTGGTTTTGATACCGATGTGTCAATAGAAGTTATGCAGGGATTAGCAGAAAGAGCAATAAGATTTTTCCCTGTAATGAAAGATATTCATGTTATTAGAGCATATGCCGGATTAAGACCTTACGTGGATGATCATATGCCGATTATATCTAAAGTGGACGAGGTTCCCGGTTTTTATATTGCTGCCGGTCATGAGGGAGATGGTATTGGTTTGTCTCCCTTGACCGGGAAACTAATCAGCCAGATGGTTACCGGTGAAGAAACAATTTTACCTATTGACACTTTAAGCATAAATAGGTTTAAAGAATAGAATAAAAAACGATAATCACGAAGGAGGCAATCTTTATGTCAGAAAAAATTAAAGGTTATATGGGAAAACAATTAAGAATTTCATTAGATAATAAAAGCTATAAGACTGAAAAAATTGATACCCAGGTATTAAAGGATTATCTGGGTGGTGTGGGCTATTCTGCAAAAATACTTTACGAAGAAATAGATAAAGGTATTGATCCGTTAAGTCCTGATAATAAAATAATCTTTGCCACCGGACCATTAACCTCTTATCGTGTTCCCGGCGGAGGGAGCATTGAAATTTGCTTTAAATCACCTCTGACCAAAGCCTGGGGTGAGGCAAGATGCGGAGGAAATTTTGGACCGGATATGAAAAAAGCCGGTTATGATTTCCTGATCATTGAAGATAAAGCCACGGAACCAGTTTATCTTTTGATTGATGATAACCGGATTTTATTTAAAGACGCAAGTCATCTTTTGAGGAAAACAGTATCTGAAAAAACAAGGATGATACGTGAAGAACTAGAAGATAATGATATTTCTATTATGTGCATCGGAATTGCCGGAGAAAATCTGGTAAACATAGCTACGGTGATGTTTGGGGGAAGGGCTGCCGGTAGATGCGGTGCTGGTGCGGTTATGGGTTCTAAAAATCTTCTTGCTATTGCCATAAAAGGTTCAGGCAAGATAGAACCGGAGAATCCGGATGATTATACTTCCGCCCTTAAAGAAATCCGCAATGTAGTGAAAGACAGTGACATAGCCAAAGGGTTTCGTGAATTTGGCACTATGGGTGATATGGCCGGAAATGACGCAGCCGGAGATTGGCCGACCAAAAATTGGCAAGCAAATAATTGGGGCAAAGGTGAGGAGTTGTTTGATTATTACAGTAAACATAATTTTATAAATAACAATATGTGTTACAAAGGTTGCCCCATTGCCTGTGGCAGAATTGCCTCGGTAAAAAAAGGTAAATTTAAAACTCCCAAACACGATGGTGCCGAATATGAATCATTAAGTGCTTTTACCGCTTTTGTATTTAATGAAAATATGGATGCTGCCATACACAGTAGCTATCTCTGTGACGAATACGGTATTGATACCATTTCCGCCGGAGCAGTCATTGCCTTTGCTATGGAGTGTTATGAAAAGGGCTTAATCTCTCCGAAAGAGAACTTGGATCTTTCATGGGGTAATGCCGATATACTTCCCGTCTTGGTTGAGAAGATAGCCAAAAGAGAAGGCATTGGTGACCTCTTGGCAGATGGTGTACGAAAAGCGGCTCAAAGAATAGGCAAAGGTGCGGAAAAATTCGCCATACATTGTAAGGGGTTGGAAGGGCCTGCTCATGACCCCCGTTCCGGCAAAGCCTTAGCGGTAACCTATGGTACCGCAAATAGAGGTATGTGCCATATTCATCCTTTAGAAGGGATGGCTTACGATTCGGGAAAATTTGATTTTGGCATGATTCCTTATGGTGTACCGGATCCCAACACATTAGACCGCTGGAATGAAAAGGGGAAAGGTAAGATTGTAAAGATTCTCCAGGATGGTCTTATCATGCCAGATGTTCTCGGTGTATGTAAATTTTTTATGTATGCTGGCGTAACTTTAGAACAATATGCCAAGCTCTTATCTTCATTTACCGGTTGGAATTTAAAAGGAAAGGACCTGGTACGTATCGGGGAAAGAACAAATAACCTGCAGAGATTATTTAATGCAAGAGAGGGATTCAGCAAAAAAGATGATTCTATTCCAGATAGAGCTAAGCAACGTCCTTTATTCGGTATATACAAAGATGAAGAAAGATGCATTGTAAAGGATTACGAAGGTATGCTTGATGAATATTATAAGGCACGAGGATGGAATACTGAAACGGGCATTCCAACAAAAGAAAAGCTATTGGAACTCAAAATAGTCGAGTAAGTAATATAAATATTATAGTTAAATTATGAAACAGTTTATTAGGTCCGAGAGCATATCTTTGCATAAATGTTTCTTATAGAGGAGTCCCAACAATGAAAATAAAGGTTAAGCTCTATACTATTTTGAAGAAGTATACTAAAGGAAAAGTATTGGAGGATGATACGACTATTTTACATAAAAATACCACACTGCAAGGATTATCTCGCTCTCTCAACATACCGGATAATATTGGATTATTTTTTTTGGTTAATAATTTTCCTCAACGCAAAAAGTACAGGTTACGCGAAGGAGATGAGGTCAAAATTTTTTCATTAATCTGCGGCGGTTGAGATTACGCAACTTTTATGGTGTATCGGATCCTAATGAAATAAACCACTGGGGTGAAAATGAAAAGAGCTATTACGAATCGGGAAAAGAACAAATAACCTGCAGAGATTATTTAATACCAGAGAGAAATTTACCAAGGAAGATGATGTTCTTCCGAAAAGAGCGAAACAACGTCCTTTACTAACCCGAAGGGCAGAATATCACGGGCTTGCCCGTGGA
>JAYEJA010000152.1:0-1525 GCA_034660395.1 Actinomycetota bacterium | reverse complement strand
CTGCCATAAACTTTTCGCTTTCTTGCCTTCTCTATATCAAGTTCTGCTCTCAGCATATAATTATCTATGGGCTCCGCTACTCCCACTTTACCAGTAGCAAGACACCCATCATTTAATTCAAATTTCAAATTAGGAAAAAGAGCTTTTATACCTTCAGGAGTAAATCTCCAGTAATCATTCGGGTAACCATGTATTCTCCATGAAAATGGTACACTTATAAAAACCAGGCCACCTTTTTCCAATAATTTTTCCATATTGCTACACATTTTAAAGGGGCCTATACAGTGTTCCAGAACACTAAAACAAATAATTGTCTTAAACCTTTTATTCCCAAGCTTACTTTCAATTAAATTAAAATCCTCCGTTAAATCAAGGACCATATCCACTCCCTTACCGCCCTCCATATCGATCCCCGTATAATCAACTCCTTTAAATAAAGAGCGCAAATCCTGGGTATTTCCATAATCCTTGCTTCCCACTTCAAGGATGGGGCCTTTTATTTTTTCTATATGTTTTTTTATAAATAATAGCTGATTTATGTCACCCATTGTTTTTTATAAATGAAAAATATTAGAATTTATATTAAATTTAATGTATATTTACATAAAATAATTACTGACAAATTAAAATATACTTTGATAATACTGAAATTCACATTATTATAATTTAAAAGAGATGGAAATTAAAGTTTTGTTTAAACAGCTAAAAAGCGGGGAGAGGGAAATTGCGGTTATCGGCCTCGGTTATGTAGGCCTTCCACTTCTCGTATCGCTTAGTAAGCACTTTAAGGTTACCGGTTTTGACATAAACAATCAAAAAATAAAAAACTTAAAAAACGGAATTGATGAAAATAATGAAATAAAGTCCCTTAATCTTTCCCGGGAAAACTGCACTTTAACAAGTGATTCCAATGAATTAAAAAAAGCAGGCTTTTTTATAATAACGGTTCCCACCCCAATAGATACCTATAAAAATCCTGACTTAAGCCATATTGAAGAATCAACCAGACTGGTTGGAAAAAACATGCCTGCCGGCTCAATAGTTGTTTATGAATCCACGGTTTACCCCGGGGTAACGGAAGAATTCTGCGTACCTATCCTTGAAGAGGAATCAAAACTAAAAAATAAAAAGGACTTTTTTGTAGGCTACTCACCGGAAAGGATGAATCCCGGAGACAGTGAACATTCAATTGAGAATATAGTAAAGGTTGTTTCAGCCCAGGATGAAGACTCGCTTGAAGTAATAAGCAATGTATACAGAACAGTAGCAAAGGCAGGAATTTTTAAGGCAAAAAGCATAAAGGCAGCCGAGGCGGCAAAAGTAATTGAAAATACCCAGAGAGATATAAACGTTGCCCTTATAAATGAACTTGCAATATTATTTTCAAAACTGGGAATTGACACAAAAGAAGTTATCGATGCCGCAAGAACCAAATGGAATTTTCTGGACTTCAAGCCCGGCCTGGTAGGAGGGCACTGCATTGGAGTTGACCCATATTACCTGTCCTTTAAAGCAAAAAAAGTTA
>JAYEJA010000151.1:0-1550 GCA_034660395.1 Actinomycetota bacterium | reverse complement strand
AACCCTAATTTTCTTGCCTATTCCTTTTTTTATTTTATTTATACTTAACATAGTTACCTTGACCCTTCATAAATAGAATACCACACTTTTTAAAAATTGTCAAATATTATTTTCTTTTATATTTCATCTGGTCTTTAGAAATACCGATATCTCACAAAGTCATAGGGTGTGACTTTGTGACTATCTTGATTTGTTCTGGTGGTACCCTTTTGGTACCACCAGAAATATCTTTATCTGTTGGCGGTTCCCTTTTGGTACCGCCAACAAATTGTCCTCTTGCCCCCTTATTTAACGAAGGTGCCCTTTTGGTACCCTCGTCAAATCTTGCTACTGCCCTTGGCGTTTCCTTCAGTAATTCCCGTGGTTCTAATTGAGTTTCACGGAGATAATGTTCTACTTTGGAACATTATTTGCCTATAAAATTTAAAGTCAAAAAAAATCCTCTTTTCATTTTCTATCTTTCCTTCTATTAACTAATGATTTTCTTTTCTTTCTTTCCTTCCTCTCTTAAAAAAGTTATAAACAAAGTCAGTTTCCTAAAACTGACCTATTACTTCTTCTTGAAAACTATACTTAAGAAAAGACTAATACTTAGGGGTGTGGTTTTGCTACATTAATAGGGTGTGGTTTTGCTACATTTTAACAACTAATAGGGTGTGGTTTTGCTACATCGTATTTTCAATATTAAAAGTTATCCACAGCCTATTAATTAATACTTTCATTTATTTTAAAGGTTCGTTTTTTAAGATTAAACTATTGCGGAGCATAAATTCCGTAAGTGTAAATATCCTCATCTTCCCAAAAATCGATTAAACTGCAATTATTTAATCTCATATAAGCACGTTCAAGACTCCAGCGAGATATCCCTGCAAACTTACAATATTTGTTAATATGTTTTATATATCCGGAAGCGTGTAAGTCTGAGCCTGTTATATCGGGATCATTAACTTTAGCTTTTTCCCCTAAAACAATATAAAGGGATTTTTCGCTTGAAGTTAATTTAGTCCAAGTTCCCTTTAATATCATATTTTTGTAAATAGGAAAATAACTTCTACCACGTTTCCAAATAGCAATATCAGTTAAAAAATAAATATAATGTTTGCCTTGTTTTTTTCTGGTTATTATTTTATTACCAATTAGATCCTTCATACCTGAGCGTATATATCTCAAATCCTTATAGCCTGCATATTTAGCTATTAACTTGACTCCTGGCCAGGCCTTCCCTTCTTTATCAGCAAATACACCTAAAACCGGTAATATTGCCCTTGCCGGTGGGATTAAACTTGCCCAAATATAAGAATTTATCAATCTAAGTGGTAAGCGGTAATGTATATTTTCTCTAATTATATTCACCGTCCCTTTCAGAAGCCCGGCAGGATCAGCAAAGAAGGACGGTGAAGACCTTCACTAATCCCGCCAGGTAATAGCGGTTATCAGACCGCTATAATTCGCCTTCTTTTTCTAATTCCTTAGCTTTTTTTAACCAATAACGGCTTTGGTATTTGCTAAATTTATCCGGGTTTCTCTTTCTCCATTGCCGATTATAGTTA
>JAYEJA010000150.1:0-8012 GCA_034660395.1 Actinomycetota bacterium | reverse complement strand
ACTCCCGCTGGTGCTGGGTCCGGTGGAATGGAGATGCCGCCTTCAACCTCAATGAATTCTCCAATAACCATTTATTTACCAGGGAAAAGGATTTGAGCGATGAAGCAAAAAAAATTAACCGCGGTGATCAGATAACAATCAAAGGGAAACTGGTAAATATCATAGCTGCACCGTTAGAGGGTAATGGAATATCCGGACAAAATACTATTACCTGGAAATCGAGTACGACCAGAGAAGATAACGGCAGGGGAGCATGTGAAATTATCTATGTTGAGGATATAGAAGTATTAAAAAAAGGCAATATGCTCTCCCGTTTTTTATTCTGGTTTAGTTTTTATGGATTGATTCTTATAATTATCTGGAGCATATCTTGTTTTCTATATAGTATTAGAAATACAGCAAAAAAATGACTCCTGACTCATTTGAAAGTTTGAAAGTTAATTAATTCTGTACTTACGAAATTAAAGCTAAGAGGTCGAAAGTTAGAGTATACCTTGAGAAAGTACTTTGATGAGCTGATAAAACATGATAGTTGTTCTATCTGGCTGGCCATAGCGTACGAAGTTAGAACCAGTATTATTGATTCAGATGAGGATATTTTTATACCTGAATTGATTCTTTAAGATAAAATATATAGTATAATTTCATTAGTAGATGATCATTGCAATCATTACATCAATACGATAGGAGGAATTATGAAAGTAATTCGATTAATCATAAAAATACTTAGACTGGTTGGTTCACTGGCTTTCGTACTCGGGCTCTTTACTACGATATTTGCCGGGGTACCCTGGTATATCTACCATGAACCCATTTTACCCTGGTGGATCAAGACTGCAGCGTACTGCCTTCTGGGGGGTATTCTGCTGGTCCTGCTGACAGTGGCTGCAGAACAGGGAAAAGGCAAAGCTCAGGGAAAAGAACTTGCAGCTGCTGGACCCCAGACTCGCGTGTTGATCCAGAATTCCGCAGAAGTCCCCAGTCGAAAGGTCACAGAGATTTTAGGTCTGGCACAGGGGCACACTGTCTATGCTATCTGGGTTGGAAGGGACCTTTCAGCACTGGTGCGGCTGATTCTTGGGGGAGAGCTTATCGAGTATACGGAAATGATGGGACAAGCACGCAAGATAGCTACTGATAGGATGATAGCAAAGGCTGAAGAGTTGGGAGCTGACGCGGTAATTAACGTCCGTTTTATGACTACCAGTGTTATTGGCAGTGCTGCTGAGCTTTTGGTGTATGGTACAGCTGTCAAGCTCGGTAAACCAACTGACTGAGACTCAAGCATAGATTCAAATTTGTATAAAACAGTCAGACCCCGTTTCCGTATCATGCACCAACTTTTTTGAAGTATAGAGAAAAGAGAAAAAACTTGGCTGATTCTATTAGACGCAGCTCGAACCTATTTTAAGAAAAAAGCCTTTTCCTGAGGAAAAAGATTCACAAATCCCGGTGCACTTCTGTTAATGATAACCAGAGTATGAAGCATAAATAATCACCATAATCTACTTTAAGAAGTATTGAAAATATGATATTAGAGCAGACAATAACAATACTCTGAAGGCACAAATAAACCAATAAAAGACCATATCCAGGCCAGTCTTATAACAGCCAAATATCCTGCGGCCCCGTAATCATCCTAGTATACGTGGTTACAGTCTATATAGTCATCCCGTATATAATTATAAAACTTATCAGGGAAAGTGTTTGTTTTAGGCGGAGGCCTTTTTCTTTTAAACTCATATATCCCCAGATAATCAAGTATCTTCTTTACCACCTTATAGTCTTCAATAAAGGCAATTATCCTCACATCCCCTCCGCACTTTGGACAGATAAGCGGACCCACTTCATATATCTTCTGTATGAGCCGTGCCCGGGACCTGTTCAGTCCCACGGGACTCTCATCTTCTATGATATGATACTGGGGCCCATCCTCCTCTTTTTTAAGCCTGCCCCGTGTGACATTGCTGTAAAAGCCGAGGTACCTAACGGTCTGGCCGCCTCTATCCGGAATATGTGAAACAAGGGCCGCTATCAATTCAAGGGGATCAAACTCCTTTACATCCTTTCCGTATTTAGACTGGTAGATTACCTTTGCATCATCGGATAATATTTCAACCGCACCTTAAGAGAATGATTCCCTTATGATATATCTTGCAAGGTTTTCTGTTGAATTGGCTTCTCTTTATAATATGTCCTTTTTTTCAACCAGTATAAAAGATGTGAAAAAGAAAGTAACAATCAACAAAGGCACCACAATGAATCCATATAATCCAAGTTCATTTCCATGCATGATATCAATTGATGGAAAATATTCAAATGGCGATAAATACTTTAAAAATTTATACTTGTCGCTTATATTTACAATAAAGGAAATCATATACACACCTATTGCGATAGAAGTCATCATGGTCCCTGTTCGCTTATGGCTTTTCGTTAGTACAGAAGCAAATAAACCTGCAAGTACAAAAAGTAATTGTAAAAGTAAAATAAATAACATCAACAAAGACAACCGCCCTACAAAATATTTATCTATATCAAAAGAGGAAAATGCTGCATATGACGTACCGAATATAACTAAAGTCAATAAAACACAATGAATTATTGCAGCGATTAGTTTCATTGAGATAATATACCTTCTTGTAACAGGTAGTGTAAATGTTGTTTCCGCAGTTCTTTTGCTTATTTCCTTTGATAAGATCTTCGTACCTGAAAGAGTCGCAAATATTACAGCCATTATCATAAAATATTGCCCCATATAGCTGTAATACCCTTGAGGCTGATCAAATCGTATCACATCAAATGAAAATGCATCTCTTAACCCCTGGGGTAAAGTACTCAGCATTTCATCGACATTTGCCATGTCCTTAAAAGAATTAAACTCTGTAGCAGCCAAAGCTGCTATGACAGATATGACTATGGACCATATTATTAGTGATATTAAATTGGCTTTGAGTTCGCGCTTAATAATATTCATGTAATCCTTCAGTCACATAGCTGTTGCAATATTACGTTTATTATAGAGCAGATAGCTACCTAATATAAATGCAATAATCAGCCCAATGCTTATAACAACTCCATACGTTTTGAATGCTGTATTTTCGATAATATATCCAAACTCAAAATAATCATATGGTATAAAATATTTAATAAATGTACCTTCTAATATGGTATCAAATGAATTAAGAATAAATAACCCAAATGATAGACCCAGTGAAAATGATAGAGGTGATCCCATTTTTTTTGAAATAACTGATACAAATAGACCTATTGTAAAAAACAATATCTGAATGATAAAAATGCCTAGCATCATTAAAAGGAATGTGAGAAATGAATATTCCTGTTCATTCTTAAAAATCTCGATACCTGTATAGCATATAATAGAGTTCATGACAGAAAAAATTAATATATGCGTTAACGCTGCAAGTAATTTTGTAGTTAGTATTCTATTTCTGGTAATGGGTTTAGGTATCAAGAAATCTGCAGTTAAATCTCTTTCTTCAACCGACACAGCATTCAACCCAAGGTTGCATGAAAATATAGCACCACATAAAACAATGTAAATGCATATCATAGCAGTATATCCTATTATAGTTGAAAAATTATTGTTCATACCGAATGCTTTTAAGAAAGCCTCTGGATATTCCTCTAACATATCAGTCATAGCACTACTACCTATAGTTTCAAATATAGAATAGAAACTGAATATAAAAAAACCCAGGCTGATCATCCAGATCAACGTCGAAATTAATTTCTTTCTTGTTTCATATTTATATATATTCATTAAATCAACTCCTTAGATCATTGGTAATAATGCATGAAGATTTCCTCTAAAGTGGGTTCTTCTATCTGCAAATCAATTATTTCATGTTGAGATATTATTTTTATGATCTCGTTGATATTTCCTTTATGTATAAATGCTATTTGATTGTTAGTTTTAGTAAAATCATTAATACCGTCTTTTGGAAAATCTGCCTCATTTAAATCATTGCAAATAATTTTAAATTTCTTATATGATTCCTTATTAAGTTCTGAAACTTCATCAATCCTTATGATAGAACCTTCTTTGATGATCGCAATCCGGTCACACAGCTTTTGAACTTCGCTTAAAATATGAGAAGAAAACAAAATAGTCACACCTTTATCATTTTCCTCTTTAATTATCCTAAAAAATTTATGTTGCATCAAAGGATCAAGTCCACTTGTGGGTTCATCAAGTATTATCAATTTGGGTGAATGCAATAATCCTTGTACAATACCTACCTTTTTCTTATTACCATATGATAATTCATCGATTTTCCTATTTGTGTCAAGCTCCATCCTCATGCATAATTCATTAATTCGTTTTGTGCAGTCCTTTTTATAAAAGCTGGCAGAATATTTAAGCAGATTCATTACTTTCATATTCTCATAGTAAAATACTTCTGACGGAAGATAACCTACATCTTTACGTATTATATTTCCTTGCTTAAAACAGTCCTTTCCAAAAATAGCAGCACTTCCATTTGTAGGAAAAATAAGCCCCACAAGAAGTCTTAATGTAGTTGACTTGCCCGCTCCGTTGGGCCCTATAAATCCGTATATTTCACCCTCTTTTATGTCGAACGAAACGTCGATTATACCTCTGTTTTTACCATACATCTTAGTTAGATTCTTAATTTCAATAACATTATTGGACATATTATTCCTCCTGAAAATTTATATCTTAGCAAGTAAATCACATTCACTAACCAACCATTGTGAATTACTTAAATTTTGCACTCACTGTGTGGTAATAATCAAACTATATGCTAAATTCCGCATACATGTCATTAAAGATGACTGACCAAGTTCAACGAAGGGAGCCTTTTCTTTATTTGCCGGTCTGGGCTTTGAAGGGCCACAGACGCGGTCTTTCAAATCTGTATAGCTTAAGCGAAGTGCTTTAGAGATGGTGTTTATTGAATACTTTCTGGTAAGCTCTGCTGCAGCCTGCCATAAATCTTTTGGAATTGGCTCACGGTGATTTCTTTTGATTTTGCGCCAGTGTTCAAGTTTACTTCCAACTTTTTCAAGGATTGGCTGGAAAGTAGATGTTTTTTGCTTCTCCATCGGTTATCCTCCTATTTCTTTATAATCTATGTTAGCACACTTTAGGATTCAGTTCATGCACGCTTGCCGAAGGGATACGCTCTAACCCAACGGATTACTTAAAAAAAATCCGTAAAAGAGATGAGGGATCGGGATTCTATATAGGGACAAATTGTCCCCGGGTAGAAATGCTTACAGAAACAGGCAAAAATTTAGATAAATCAGATGAAAAGCCAAAATTATCATCTTAGAAGCAAAATTAATGCTAATTTGATTTTTTCCTTTAATATTAGATCAAACAAATAGAGAGAGTTCTGTTACTATGTATGCTCTGAAAGGTGAGGAAAACAAAAATTCTTTTTATGAACCACATTTTGTTTTAAAAAATACACCTGAAAGTATCAATGTAAAAGAAGCGGGAAAAGCCGGGGCGGAAAGGGGGTCCGGGGGGAATTCCGCCCCGCCTGCATTTGGGATCAGGCAAAGTAAAAGCATATAAAAAATCAGGGAATATAGTGATGGTCTTTCTGTTTTGATCAGCGATTATAAAATCTGTATGGAATTGCTTTTTAAGTATTTAAAAATCTGGTTGCGGATTTTCCTCAAAGAAAGTGAAACTTGGCTGGCCATAGCGTACGAAGTTAGAGCCAGGATTTTGCTATTAGATGAGGATATTTTTATACCTGAATTGAGTTTTTGAAGTTAATCAAGTTCTGCCTTATCGTGTTATTCAATATACTTAAACTATATTACTGCCTAATTATTGCAGATAATAAATTGAATAACGTGAATTATTAGGATCAATTTCAGTTGCTTCCGGCTGAACTTCTGGTGTCTGACCATCTGCACTTATTCTGGTTAGTGTATCCCAAGCCATTCCATCCTCTAAGGTCACTTTACTCTGTGTATATATCCTTCCCTCATCATCGGTCCGCTCAGAAAGTATTTTAACACTACCTTTATAAATATTTCCAGAACCATCTGAATTATCATAAGCGGAGTAAGTAATAGATCCATCATCTTCCTGTATATATAAAACCATACCAGAACGACCTTGTCCATCATAGTCGGTGTTTATCCAGGTGCCGATAAAATATTGTCTTTCGATATCTTCATTTGCAGTATCAGTTTGTTCTTGCTCTTTGATTTCTTCTTCAGATTCATCTGGAACTTCTTCTAAAACAGATTCTTCAACTGGGGGTACTGAACTTTTACATCCAGCTGAGCCAAAAACTATTACCAATGATATGCTTATTACTAATATAATTGCCCAAAATAATATTTTTTTCATTTAAACCTCCAGAAAACAGCATTTTATTTTTTCCTTAAGGTTAACATTTTGAAAGAGTGAAATATAGTGTTAAAAGCCTAAATCTGTAAGGTAGACCGAAAGTCCCCATAGCAAGAACTTTTGGAATAACATTTAGGATTGAAGAAATTTAAATAATTTTATCAATCTCCACTTTTAGAAGGTCAAATATTTTTTTTATCTTTTCACTCAATGATTCTATCCTTGAAGGGTGCAGATCAATTAAAAGATATTCTAAAAAGTCCGGAATAACTAAAAATGTTTCACCCCACACTTTAAGGCACACATTTGCTACAGAATATTACAGGCAGACAAAAGATATAGAAACACTACGGCGGATCCTGGGGCACTCTGATATAAGCACCACCACCATTTATATCACCCTGGCCAACATCGATGTAGAAAATGGAATGAAATCCTTTAAAGGCTTTTTATAAAATTTTATAATCCTATTTATATTATGGAATAATTATTGTATAATTCTGTTAGAATAATATGATTGGAGGAACTAAAATGATTATAAAATCATCCACAACACTGCGTAATGATTACAACACTGTTGCCAAGCTTGCACACGACAAAAAAGAGCCTGTATATATTACTCGAAACGGTGAAGGGGATATTGTTGTAATGAGCATAGAAGTATTTGAAAGCAGAGAAGCCATGCTTGATTTACGTGAAAAGCTCTTGTTTGCAGAAGAGCAGCGTCTTGCTGGCGAGCCTACAATTTCACTTGAAGCAGCTCACAAGCGGCTAAAGGAAAAAGTAAATGGAAAAGTATGATGTAGAATTACTTCGTGCTGCTTACACAGACATAGACGAGATATTTGATTACATCATGGTGGATAATCCACAAGCAGCAACTGAAATGCTTGATAATATTATGAAGTCTCTGCGTCATCTTGAAAAATTTCCACATTCTGGGGCACCTCTACTGGACCATGTGATGCAAAAGTTCAATTTTAGGATGGTTATCATTGATCCTTATATAGCATTCTACCGGTTCATCAAAGATAAGGTTATTATTTACCGTATTTTACATTGCGCAAGGAATTGCCCGCATTTGCTTAAAGAATCTATGAAATAATAAATCTTTAGAAAAGTCTAAAGAAAAGGTTCAGAACCTCAAAAATTGCACCCAAATGATACTAAAATTATAATATCTTTCTGGATATCTTAATAAGCTCTTTATATAGATCGCCTATAGTTTTCTTTATATCCTTAAGATTGGGGCCGACTTCCTTTACCTCTCCCTTTTTAATCTTTGTATCAATAGAATTTAATTCACCAATTAATTTGAATAAAACATTGCTGATATCTCCTAAACCTGGTGTAACGATAATTTCTTTATCCAAAACGCATTTCCTTATATAAGAGCTTTTTGTAGTAGAAGGTGTAATTTTAGCTTTTGCTAGTTTTCTCCTGAATCTGTCATACTCAGAACTTGAAAGATAGAAGTAAACCCTTATGTTCCTTTTCTTAACCATAAGACATTAAGGGCATAACATAAAAGTAAAAACAAAATTTTAAATATTATACCAAAATAAAAATACCATATCAAAATAATATTTTTTATATATCTATGTAATATATATAATTTTATAAAATTTAGAAAACCATAGTAAAAATAATA
>JAYEJA010000149.1:0-8052 GCA_034660395.1 Actinomycetota bacterium | reverse complement strand
ATCAGAAGGTAATATAAAAAAAATTTAAAATAGTGAAATCATAAACAAATACAAACATTAACTAAAATATTTAAATAAAGGGATTTATTTTAAACCGCAGATAATAAGAGGTGATAATAATAGCAGTACAGCCAATTGATATAACTCAAATAATTGTTGCTGTTATAGCTGCTGGGGGTGGTATATTTTCAGCAACTATTGTCCAATTAATTAGAAGGAGACAACAACAAAAAGTTATAATAAAAACTGCTGCATCCCGAAAAATCAAAATTCTTATAATCGTAATATCAATCAGTTCACTTCTTCTTATAGGTAATTTATTATTCTTTTTATTTCGACCCAAAACCAAAGTAGAAATTACTTGTCCCCATAATGAGGATATAGTAGAGATTAGAGAAATGGTGCGAGGAACGTCACAAAATATCCCTGATGGGCAAGTTATCTATATTGTTATTTATCCTCATATTGTTGGACTCTATTATCCCCAGGATAATCTGGTAACGATGCAGGAAAATGGTGAATGGTCTTCCCTTGCAAGCATCGGGGTTGAGGAAGATATCGATAAGGAGCTTAAGTTTGATATCGTTGTTGGATTGGCGAATAAAGAAGCTCAAGATGTGTTTAATATATATTTCGAACAAGAAGAATGGAGCGGACTTAAGGAACTCCCAAAAGGTGCACTAATCTATGACCATGTTACAGTAATTAGAGAGTAATAATTTAGTATATATAGATCAATAATAGTTAATTTCTTAACGATTATGCAACTTTTTTTCTGTACTTTCATCCATTACTACTCCTATCGATAAGCCTGTAACTAAGGGGGTATATAGGTATTCCAGATATCCATTATATTTTTCCAGTCTCTTAGCTTTAATTGCAATAAGTGTAGCTACTGCTTCATGGATCATCCTGTTAGCGGCTATACTATTTTTTATTTTAATAAATATTATTGCCGGTTCTGAGGAACGATACTGCAAAGAAAAATATGGTGATACTTACACAAAATATCTAAATGAAGTACCAAGATGGATAGGAATACTAAAATCATAGAATTCCTTACATGTCTGCCCAAGGTTGCGAAATTTCGAACCGGATTTTAAAGGAATTAATCTACTTAAAAAATAGAATAATTATATCTGGTAGAACATCATTGATAATTCGGTCTTTATCTATTCGCTATTCTATACTTTTTAGTGACATAATCACTGAATATTGACATAATTGTATCAAGCATTCTGGAGATATATCAAATGGAGAAAAATGGGCAGAGTTCAGAAAATTAATGGCTATCTTTTCCTAATCTTATTTTTAATACTTATTATAACTTTTTTTACCCGTAATAATATACGTATTGTAGACGAGATCACAGATGAAGCTACAAATCAACCTGTTCGAAAAGAAATATCTGATACAGAGAAAATTAAATTTAAAAAGGATGGCTATTTATGGCAGCTAAAACCTCTTTATGATTACGAGATAAGTGGTCTTGTTATCGGCAGAATGAATTATCAGATATTCAGTATCAATAAATATACCAGTTTATTCCCTATTGATTTGTGTTTGATCTGGGGCAATAATGTCGCCAATAAAGTCTATCAGGATAAGCGAGTTAAATTCAAGCAGGACTCCCGCTGGTGCTGGGTCCGGTGGAATGGAGATGCCGCCTTCAACCTCAATGAATTCTCCAATAACCATTTATTTACCAGGGAAAAGGATTTGAGCGATGAAGCAAAAAAAATTAACCGCGGTGACCAGATAACAATCAAAGGGAAACTTGTAAATATTATAGCCGCCCCGCTGGAAGATGGGATATCCGGGCAAAATACTATTACCTGGAAATCAAGTACGATCAGAGAAGATGATGGTAAGGGAGCATGTGAAATTATCTATGTTGAGGATATAGAAGTATTAAAAAAAGGCAATATGCTCTCCCGTTTTTTATTCTGGTTTAGTTTTTATGGTTTGATTCTTATAATTATCTGGAGCATATCCTGTTTTCTATATAGTATTAGAAATACAGCAGAAAAATGACTCCTGACTCATTTGAAAGTTTGAAAGTTAATTAATTCTGTACTTACGAAATTAAAGCTAAGAGGTAAAAAGTTAGAGTATATATTGGGAAAGCACTTTGATGAGCTGATAAAACATGATAGTTGTTCTAACTGGCTGAGCAGGGTTGCGAAATTTCGAACCAATTTCTAAATGAATTAATTAATTTAAAAACTCAATTTAATAGGTAAATCAAACCGGGGTTTAAATAATTGTAGTCATGCTTGCTGCTTTAGTAAATTTTCCTTTCAAAAAATCTGCCAATTATCGCATACTTAAAAATTTTTCCCTTAAAGCTTTTTACCGAAGCTACAACTGCATAAATACCAAAAATTAACCAAAGTGGAAAATACATAAACATAAAAACCATTGATAAAAAGAAAAGAATTCCCGGCTCGGCATTTGAATTTAAATCAAACCATGGGATTGCAACAAGCATTAGTATTACACCAATGAATATAAAAAACATCATAAGTATAAAAAATATCAGCTGGAAAAATATTGCCTGCAATGCATTAAATCTCACAAATCTTGAATTATCCTTATTGGTTACCCATATGATTATTGGTGCCAGTATGCCGATATTCGGAATAAGTATGGATAAATGCGACAGAAGTGACATTAATTTTTCTTCCATTGATATTTTTTCTTCCACTTTGGCTCCCTTCAAATATTTTAAAAGAAGTTTTAAAAATCAAATACAACTTTTTCTTTATCTTAGCGCTGTCTTACGTTAGCGCATATGATATTTTCATCTATATTACAATAAATAAGGCCAATCATTTTATTAGCGCTACAACTTGGCTGGGGAGGGAGGATTCGAACCCCCGCTCTACGGTCCAGGGCCGCATGTCCTACCTCTAGACGACTCCCCAGGGAAATGAATTCTAAAAAACATTACTATTATACGTAAAAAGCATAATAATGCTATCAGAAAATTTACTGTGTGGCAAAGAGTGAACGGTGAAATATGATATATCAGGATTTTACCTTCTGTTTTTGATATTTTAATAAATATTAATCTTTGATTCCTACTTTATAAAAATTTTTTCACAATTTTATAATAAAATAGTTGACAAATTAGTCACATAATTTTAGTATTAAAATACTATGGCTAAGAAGATGTATAGTTTCAGACTTAACAAAAATCTAATAGATAATGCAAGAAAGATTGCAGAAAAGATGGATATATCGCTATCCATGTTTATAAGTTTTTTGTTAAGGGAAAAAGTAGGCGGTATGAACTCCATAAATGTCGGAGGAATATCAATTAACGGCGGTGAAGACAATACCAGGATTTTACGTGAGATAGCAAGGGAAATAAGGGAATTGAGAATAGATTTGAATAAATGTTATAAAATAGATCTCAGGGATGAGAGAAATATACTTTTTAAAGAAAATGATTAGAGATATAAGCTAAGAAATAATCTCCATATACTTCTTTATTCTTCTTAAGGTTATCTCTCTTCCCAGTATCTCGATAGTTCCGAATAGGGGAGGACTTACTTTATTGTTCCAGAGGGCTATTCTTACAACCTCGGCAATTTTTCTCAAGCTTATTCCAAGCTCATCGGAAAGAGACCTTAAAACCTTTTCAGCGTAGCCGGCGCAGAGGTCTTCATCCTTTTTTTCCAGAGCTTTATAGACCCTTTCCAGAGTGTCTACGGCATCTATTTTTTTATTTTCAAAATAGGTCCTGAATTCATCGCTGTATGAGATTTTAATAAAAAAGGGTGCAGCAAGCTCTATACTGTCATTTAATGTTTTTATGCGCTCTTTTACGAGAGGTGTTATCTTTAGTATTTTTTCTTCAAGCTCCGGGGCGCTGTCCTCCAGCAGGTTTTTATCTTTTAATGAGATAAAGTTTTCCATCCGGATTTTTATAAGCTCAGATAGCCCGGGGTCAGGCATATTTTTTATATACTGCCCGTTTATCCATAAAAGTTTACTGTAGTCAAATTTTGCCGGCTTTTTATTGATAGAGCTTAAGTTGAATTTTTTAATAAGCTCATCCACTGAAAAGATTGTTGTCTTTTCACCGTAGGACCATCCCAGAAGAGCAAGGTAATTCAGTATCGCTCCCCTTAAAAAGCCGCCTTCTATGTATTTCTCGATTGATATGGAACCGTGTCTCTTACTCAGTTTCTGCCCGTCCATTCCCAGTATCATGGGAAGGTGGGTAAAATCCGGTGTTTTAAAACCAAGGGCCCTGTAAACGAGGATTTGCTTGGGAGTGTTTGAAAGATGGTCCTCGCCCCTTATAACACCTGTTATTTTCATCAGCGCGTCATCTATGGCTGCGGAATAATTATAGGTGGGAAGCCCGTTGGACCTTATTATAATAAAGTCCTCTATATTTTCTGACTCAACCTTTATTTCTCCATAAACCTTATCCTTGAAGGAAATTATCTCGTTTTCAGGCACGCGTAATCTTATAGCATATGGTTTCCCTTTTTCCAGGTTGGATTTAACTTCTTCCTGCGTTAGATTGAGGCATTTTCTGTCATATCTGTAAGAGATGCCTTTTCCAGCTGCGGCCCTTCTTTTTTCTTCAAGCTCTTCGGGAGTGCAGAAACATCTGTATGCCTTTTTTTCTTCTATAAGTCTGCGGGCATAATCATTGTAGATTCCGGTCCTTTGTGATTGTCTGTAGGGACCGTACCTATCTTCAGCTCCGGGTCCTTCGTCCCAGTCAATCCCCAGCCATTTTAGCGAATTTAAAATTTTATCTATGGATTCTTCCCTGTGCCTTGATATATCTGTATCTTCTATCCTCAGTATGAAGCTCCCGCCGGTATTTTTTGCATATAGCCAGTTAAAAAAGGCGGTTCTGGCGCTGCCGATATGAAGATACCCCGTAGGGCTGGGTGCAAATCTTACTCTTGTATTTTTGTTTTCTCTATTCATAAAAAATAAAGTAATTGGTTTTTTACAAAATAATTTTTAAGGATTTACCCAGACTGTGATTTTCCTTATGGTTTCAACCGGCTGTCCCCACATAGGGTCCTGCCTGTGTGTATATCCGGAAGGTACTTCACCAAACGGTTCATCTTCATATTCTATATGGGTATATCCGGACTCTATAAGTATATGGTTTGCCTCATTTATGGGTATCATTGTAACATTTGGCATTACGGGTATTGTATTCTCCGGCACCGGGACCTGCTGCCTGGGCTCCTGGCCGTATTGGAACTGCTTTATTACTATCTGGTCCACCGGTGTAAATCTGTTTGGAAGCATAAACTCACCTGTTTCCGGGTCCATGACTACCTGAACATTTATCATATCATCCTGAGGCCTTACAAAATTCTCTACGGGGAGGTCCATTGTAGCTTCTTCCATAAATGCATTCCAGATCAGTGCCGGCTGTGCGCCTCCCTGCACTCTCATTCCGTGTATGGTTCCCATCTTAACATTGACCTCCGCATAGCCCATCCATACCGATGCGGCAAGGTTAGGAGTAAAGCCGGTAAACCAGGCATTTTCTGCTTCTTGAGTAGTTCCCGTTTTCCCTGCGCACGGCCTGTCGGAAAGCCGTGCCCTGGTACCTGTACCTCTCTGCATTACCTGCTGCATTATTGCTATTGCCCGGAAAGCGTTTATGGGTGTTAGAATCTGCATGCTTTCCGGCTGGTGTTCCTCAATGACCAGGCCGTCGTTATCTACAACTTTAAGAATTGCTACCGGGTCATTCCTTACACCGTAATTGGCGATGGTAGAAAATGCGGTGCAGACCTCGAGGGGGGATACTCCTGTTGTAAGTCCTCCCAGCCCCATTGCCGGGTAGGGATCCATATAGGTTTCAATTCCCATATCCATGGCAAGTTTTGCCATACCATAAGCTTGAATTTTCATAATAAGCTGTGAATATATCACATTTAC
Source organism: Actinomycetota bacterium (assembly GCA_034660395.1). Classification (GTDB taxonomy): domain Bacteria; phylum Actinomycetota; class Humimicrobiia; order Humimicrobiales; family Humimicrobiaceae; genus JAQVEM01. The sequence goes on along the minus strand of JAYEJA010000149.1, from coordinate 2,118 downwards.
CGATTTTACCGTTGCTTCAAGTACGGTCAATTCATTTATTTCATATTTCTCATCATTATAGTTTCCGACTTCCCAGGGCTCGCTGCCCTCTATATCAAATACGACATCCCCATTGGGATTAAATGTCATGTACGGTGTGAGTCCCTGCTCCAGTGCGGAAAGCAGGGCGAAAACCTTAAAAGTTGAACCGGGCTGCCTCTTGGACTGGGTAGCAAGGTTGAATTTCATTTCTGAAAAATCCTTGCCTCCCACCATTGCCTTTATATATCCGTTTGAGGGATCCATGGCTACCAGCGACGCTTCGGGGTCATCGGGGTCGGGCAGCACTTCTTCAATTGCATTTTCGGCAGCTATCTGCATTTCCGGGTTCAGGGTGGTATATATTTCAAATCCTCCTTTGAATATTCTTTCCACCCCGTATTTATCTATAAGTATCTGTTTTACATATTCCACGAAGTATGGGGCAAATATTTCTTCTGTCTCTTCCCTCGGCCTCTGCGTAATTATGGGCATCTTTATGGCTTCGTCATATTCTTCCCGGTCTATGTAGCCGAGTTCAAACATTTTATATAGTACTGTATTTCTTCTTTCCATGGCCGCCTTACTATCGATGTATGGCGAATACAGGTAGGATTTCAGCAGGCCGGCAATAATGGCGCACTCGGAAAGGTTGAGATATTCAATGTCCTTATTAAAATACGTTTTAGCTGCTGCCTGGGCACCATAAGCCCCCTCGCCAAAATATACCGTATTCAAATACATCTCCAGTATTTCTTCCTTTGAATATATTTTCTCAAGCTGGTATGCAAGAGCGGCTTCCTTGATTTTTCTCTCGTAGGTAAGCTCATATTTCTCTTCAGGTATATATACGTTTTTAACATAACCCTGGGTCAGTGTAGTAGCGCCCTGTTCTATTTCACCTGACATGATATTTATAATGAATGCCCTTATAATTCCTTCAAAATCTACACCTTCATGCTGGTAATACCTTTCATCCTCAATGGCAATTACCGCATCTATGAGATTGCGGGGTATCTGCTCGTATGATACAAGCTCCCTGTTTTGCTCACCGTGGAAGGTTGCTATAAGGGTCCCGTCGGCGGCGTATATTTTTGAGGTCAGGGCGCTTTCTGAAGGTGTAAAATCTTCAAGGTCCGGCAAATCTTCTTTAAACGAAGTAAGGACCTGAAAAGCGTAGACAAAAAGTCCTGCAAATGTAAATGTGAATAGCAGATTAAACCCAAGGATAACGGCTACTATGGCAATTATCACTCTGGAGATTTTTTTCTTTTTATGTTTTTTTCTTAATATGGACACGGATTAAAAAATGTTTATTTGTTATATGTCTGGATTAAATTCTAAAAGACACAATTTGAATATCCTTAATTTTGTAAAAGCTAATCCAGAAAAAATCCCGGGTTATTTTTCACTTATTAAAAATATAACCCATATTACAAATAAAAGATATTATCATATTTCTTTTTTATTATACAGAGTTTTGCGCTGCCATAGTCAGAGCTCATTTTAATTTTTTAAGGTATTATATTATTATTACCTGATGATGGTTATTACTTTTACCGTATTTATTGATATATTATGTCTTATTAAGGTATAGGGTATTTAATTCAATTTGCATAGTGATTCTAAAAAATTTTTATAATTACCATGAAAGTATTATTAATAAGCGACAGGGTAGTGGGGCACATATACAGCAATTCTATTGCTGAGAGAATGAAGGATATAGATTTTGTAATATCCTGCGGAGATTTGCCCACGTATTATCTCGAGTTTATAGTATCCACGCTTAATAAGCCGCTGTTTTATGTTATGGGGAATCATGACGGGAAAAAGATTTTTACCGAGAATGGAGTCAAGTCGGGAATACCGCAGGGATGTATAAATCTGGACCAGAAAATAGTAGAATACAAAAATATAATTTTAGCGGGGCTTGAGGGCTCGATAAGGTACAAAAAAGGTAAACACCAGTATACCGAGTTCCAGATGTGCTGTAAGATTAACAGGTTAAAACCTCGTTTATATATAAACAAAATATTTAAGAAGAAATATATTGATATTCTTGTAACCCATGCCCCTCCTTTCGAAATTCATGACAGGAAG
>JAYEJA010000148.1:0-35371 GCA_034660395.1 Actinomycetota bacterium | reverse complement strand
TAATATTGACATTTATATTAATAAGTATTAATATTTACATAGATTAAAAATTATTTGTTTTATTGAAATTCTAATTTTTGTTTCTGTAATAGAGGCGATGACTTACATCCTGTTAAATGGGCACTAAGGATGTAACGAGCAGAGTGGTGCAACCGGCTATTACTTTTTTATTTAAAGGAAATAAGCCATCTAGCCTCTATGCTAGGTGGTTTTTTTTGGGGTAAATTAAATGAAGTTAAAATTAAAAATAACATTAACAATAATATCAGCTGTGGCTATCGTTGCTGTTCTTCCTTTATTTAATGCTTTCAATCTTAGAGAATCGAAAATAAATAACGTATTTACCGAAAGCAGCACTTATGAAATTGAAAAAATCGAGCAGCCGGCAGTAATACAGCAAAACGTATCAATCAGTGGCAGCAATTTAGATACAGAGGTAATAATATCCAGAATAGAAAATAATCTTGATAGAGAGATAAACAATATACATGAAGAATACAAAGCTGAAGTTCTCGGTAGTACGGATACTGTTCAGCCCGCTTCTTCTGATATTGCCGTAGCTGATTCTCCTGCAAATCTGAATGATATTGAATCAGCGATACTCTACCTCATTAATAATATAAGAGTTGCAAATGGATTAAACGCCCTTCAGGCGAATCAAATACTTACTGATGTAGCCAGATCCAGATGTAATGACATGCTTGCCAGCTCTTATTTTTCTCATTACACGCCTGATGGGCGCAATATCTTTAATATATTGCAGCAAAATGGAGTTTCTTATATAAATGGTGGAGAAAATCTGGGACAATCCTCACCTGCCTCTCTGGGCACCCCTCAAGCATTCATAGATGCCTGGATGGCAAGCCCCACTCATAAAGCTAACATACTAAGACCTGTATATAACAAAATAGGAATCGGTATAGGAGAGAGCGGGGGTAAAAGAATAGTGGCAACCGTATTTACAAATTAAAAATTTAATCCTTTCATTTTACGGACGCCTAGAAAACACCCCGGGAACACCGGGGTGTTTTAATTTATAACGCTAAAAATTTAAAAAACCTCCTCCCGCCGAGTATATAAGAGGGCCTCCTACAAGTATTATAAAGGAAGGCATTATCAAAAAGACAAGTGGGAATAACATCAGAATCGCTTTTCTTCTTATTTCCTCCTCCAGCTTTTGTTGAGACTCGAACTTCATATAGCCGGATTTCCTTTTTAATATATCATTTATCGAGGAACCGTATTTTTCAGCCTGCATTAAAAGGAAAATAAAATTTTTAAATTTATGCGAATTACTCCTATCAATAAGATTTCTATATGCATGGAATTTCCCTGTTCCCGTATCGATATCTCTTATTAAATTAGAAAGTTCTGAAGAAATTCTTCCACTGTATTTTGAAGTTACAATCTTTATAGCATTATAGACATTCTGCCCTGATAATGTTGCTGCCGAAAGCAGGTCAATAATGTCAGGTAAATCCCTTTCTATTTCTTCCTGTCTTTTTCGGTTAAACCTTAAAACAATCATATCCGGTATAAAATATCCTGCCAGTCCGCCAATAAATCCTGAAATAAAAGAATACGTGAAGCTGCTCCCAACAAAACATCCGCCAATAAAAAACAAAAATAATAAAACAATTTTATAGCCTGTAAAAGATTCTATAGTAAAATGCCCAATCATTCCTGATCCCTGTAATTTCAACAAATCAAGCTTTTTATTTAACACCCTGAAAAAAATTCTATTAACCAATAAACTGCCTATTTTACAGGAAAAAATGTTTACCCGGCCTACCAGCTTACTTAAAATACCTTTTAATACATTGTTCCTTCCGTTATATCCCCGACTATAATAGCTTCCATTCCTTATAAAATAAAAAAACATAAACGAGATAAAAACGTAATAGATAAAAATAATTAAATATGCAAACATATATCACCTGCTTGAATTTCCAGAACCGATTATTTTCTTAATAATGAATATCCCCGCAATTTCCAGGGATCCTCCTATGACAAGAGATATTATACCCGCTCCGGTAGAGAAAAAGTTCATTACCGTATCATTAAAAAAGATACACATCAAAATTAAAATTATAATCGGCAATATTGAGATAATATTGCCGGAGTATCTGCTCTGAAGACTCATTATATTTATTTTCGACTTCAGTTTTAGATTATGACGGATACTATCTGCTACACTATCAATTATCGGAATCAAATCCCCTCCTATCCTGCTATTAATCTTCAAAGAACTTACCAGCAGGTCAACCTCTCTGCTTCTGCATCTCCTGGAAAATCTATCCAGAGTTTCATCCAGGGTAAAATTTAATTCAAGCTCATTGGCCATATCTACTAAATACTTATTAAGAGGATTTTTAAAACACCCCGCAGAGGACTTAAAAACATTTCTTACCGTATTGCCTGCCTTAAGCATTACTGCCATATTACTTAAGAATTCAACTATCTGACCGCTGAGAAGCTGCTTTCTCTTCTCTTCAAAATTGTTTAAAAAACCAATGATATAAATCCACAGGCAAATAGCGGAAAAAATGCTGAAAATAAAATTTCTTGAGATAAGATAAAGACAAAAGATCAGTATGGCAAGTATAGCCGCGCTTAAAAATTTTTTTCCTCTTCTGCCTTTATCCAGAACATATTTCGTTATTCTTTCCTTACCGCGATTTTTATTTAAAGTTCCCATACCATGACTAAATAAAAACACGACACTTTTCAAGCAGAAAATTACGAAAATTACAGTAGCAAAGGAAATAGCCAGAACTGTCAGGTCACTGTACATTTCCGGCTCCAAAATCAAAATCAAGCCCGCAATTTTTTATTTTATCTAAAAATAAAGGAACATAACCGGTAAAATCCACATTCCCTCCATATGGGTTATCTCCATCTTCATAAATATTATCTTCCCGGTATTTGAAAATATCCCTCACCTCAAGAACCGTACTGCTGCCTATATAATTACCTTTATTTACCAGTTCACTTACCTGATATAAGACTCTCCTTCCGTTTTTTAGTTTTTTAAGATGGATAATCATATTAATTGATGACGCTATCATCCTTCTTGCTGTAGAAGTATCCAGATTTAGTCCCGACATCAATATCATCGTTTCCAGCCTGCTTATGAGGTCTACCGGCGAATTGGAATGAACGGTTGTCATGGAACCGCTGTGGCCTGTATTCATTGCCTGAAGAACATCCACCGCCTCTGCCCCTCTTATTTCTCCCACTATAATTCTATCCGGCCTCATTCTAAGCGAATTTCTCACCAGATCCCTTATTGTTATTTCTCCCTTTCCCTCAATATTGGGAGGCCTTGATTCAAGCTTTATAACATGCGGTAAACTTAAGTTTAATTCCAGTGTCTCTTCAATGGTTACAATTCTTTCAGCAGGTTTAATGAAATTAGATATAACATTTAAAAAGGTTGTTTTACCTGTAGAGGTAGCCCCGCTAACTATTATATTCAATTTGCTTCTTACGCAGGTTTCAATAAAACCTGAAACCCTGTCATTTAAGGTGCCCTCCTTTTTTAAATTGCCTATATCCATTATTTTTTTTCTAAATTTTCTTATGGTAACTACCAGATCATTTGTCGTTACCGGGCTTAAAACTACGTTTATTCTTGATCCATTTTTAAGCCTGGCATCTACCATCGGTGAACTCTCATCCAGTCTCAAACCCAGAGGGCTTAATATTTTATCAACCAGGTTTTTTATATGACCATTATCCCTGAAAATGATTCCTGTCTTTTTAACAACATCATTTTCTTCAATATATACCCGATCATAATTATTTATCATTATTTCCGTTACTTCATCATTTTTCATCAGATAACTTACCGGCCCAAAGCTAAAACTATCTTCGTATATTTCCCTGGCCATCCTTTTAACTTCCTTCCGGCTGATTATTAATTTTTCTTCCTCTATTATTTCCCCTAAATTCCTATCAATTATTTCCATTACGTTCCCGGGAGATAAATTACTCAGATTCTCCGGTTCAATTTTTTTTATTATCATCGCTCCCAATTCATTTTTTACACTGTTTTCATTACCTGCATTATTCATAGATTAAAATCCTCACATATTTTTCTTGAAAAAGCAGATATATTATTGACAGTCCTTAAATTGTAATTAAAAACAGAATCAGGACCCTTGTTAAGCACCAAAAATTCAATATCCCTGTCATATGGGATAAAAGCATTTACGGGATAATCCAATATTGAATTTAATCCTGCTGCAGAAACAGCAGGTCTGGTATTAAATTTGTTTATAAGAATATCGCACGCATAGGTAAATTCATCGCAGATTACATTTTTTACCATCAAATTTAAATTGTTTATAGAGACAATGTCTGGAAGGGACACAAAAACATATTTATCAACAAGGTCCTTCAGGTTAATCATATACTGGTTGTAGAGATAAGCAGGGAAATCCACGCATATGACATCAAAATGTTCTTTAAGTGTGCCAAGCAGCTGCTCCATATAGCTGCTATTTAATAATTTATTTCTTTCCATTTTTACCGGGGGTAATATCAGATTCAGACTATTTTTAAAATTAACAATCAGTCTTCTCAGTATCGAGACATCCATCTCATCTATGACATCTTCCACATCTCCAAGGTCCCTGAAATCACCATCAGCAAGGTTAAAGATTAGCCTGCTGTCCTTTTTACCAATATTCAAATCAAGAAGTAAAATATTTCCGGCAGTCTCCCTGGCAAGATATGTAGATACGCAATAGGTTATAAAACTACATCCGCAACCTCCTTTGCTACCGGTAAAAGATATGATTTTTGATTCGCTCCCGTCTAATTTATTCATATTTCAATTCCTTTCTCATCTATTCCGATATTAAATAAAAATGAATACCTGAAATATTAATTCCTTAAACCGCTAACCTAATTACCTGCGCAAATTGACAGATTCAAAACTCCCCTCTCTGCTGCCTTAAAAACCTCTTCCGCTTCAGTTTTGGTCAGGTAGAAAGTGATTACGGGATGTTCCCTGTAATAGGTATCCGTAAGACCCCCGCCATCCGCCTGGCCGAATATAAAATTCTTTCCATCACTACCGCTGCTTTCATAATCTTCTTCATGGCCGCTGCCTATAAGTATTATTTCCTTTCCGGCTATGATTGTTTCAGAATATAGATTACCATCCTCCTGCACGTAATATGTCGATATAAGGTCAATTCTGTCCCCTTCATTAATCAGTGACCTATCCCCGTAAAAATTTACAGGTATGCTTACGGCTCTTAAACCATCCGGAATATACGAGGAGAAACCCAGACTTATTCCGTCCGTATATTCCCCTTCTTCAAGTTTATCTTCTGTAATAATCTCGCCCTTCAAAATATCTGCCGTAACTCTTTTTCCAATAATTCTATCTTTGTCCATTACAAACTTACCGCTGAATATATCCGAAGGTATTTTCTTCATTTTTATTAGCCCATCCTTAATTTCTTCTTCCTTCCTTATATCAGTTTCAGCAATAAAAACGTGGTTATAGCTGGCATTCTCCGGAATCTTTTCCTTAAGCCCACTTATATACCAGAAAATAAAGATTCCCCCTGCCAGGGCAACAATTACGAAAATAATTCCCGCTAATCTCTGCCTTAAAATTAATGAAATCCTATTCATATTATCTCTTCACCCTTTATACCGGCTTAAATCATATGCAGGTGTATATTCCGGTCAACCATAATATATTGCACATTAACATAATTGTTTAATTATGTAAATAGCTATTTAGGTAAAATAGGCACGACAGTCTATACACCCTCCTCCTGAAGATACATATGATTGGTGATATAATTATGTAATATAAAATAATTTTTAAAATATGGTGTATGAAGTTTATGAGTGAAGCATATTTCTTATTTAAAAAAGGAAAGGAGCTATCCAGAAAAGGCAGATGCCTTGACGCCATCATGCTTCTTGAAAAAGCTAAAAACCTTGAGCCGGAAAAGGGTTCTATTAGAGAATTTCTGGCCAGCTCCTATTATAATTGCGGCTTTTACAGGTCTGCCAGAAAGAATTTTGCGACAGCCCTTGAAATAGATGCATCTAATGATTTCGCCCACTATGGGCTTGGCTTATGCCTGATAATGGAGAACAATCTAAAAATGGCAATGGGACATTTTAGAATTGCGGCAATTATGAGCCCTCATTCAAAAAAATATAAGGAAACATTAAAAAAATTCACCGGGTCCTAAAAAGCTCAGGAAAAAATTAATGCATCTGTTACCTTTAAAGTAGTTTTTTCTATCAGACCCGCCTTTACCTCCAGTACGGAAAAAGCATCCCTTACGAATAGAGTAATCCTGAAAGGCCTTAGATTGCAATAAATTGCGCATACCCTGTTATCTTTATCCAGAAATATCACGTCTATTCTGTACCTCATTCCTATAGTGTGAACGCTCTTACATTTTTTTATCAGTAGAGCCTGCCTGTCCTTTAATTTTCTCTTTATTATTAATCCAAATGACCTGTTAAAAATACCCCTGGCTTCCATTACGTCGGAAACAACTAATTCTTTTTTTATTTTACCTTTATCCTCAGATATGATTTTGTAAGCTTTCATTGAATTTCCCGGGATTAAAAATTTCTATAACCAAAGCCGGCAGTAATTTATTAAAATATATAAATATATAACTTTGATTGTTCCCCGCTTTTATAAACGCGGCTTATCCTTAATACTTATAAAAAGGTGCCTATTTGCCAAGCTCCTCCTCAACCTCTTCTTCTCCTGCTTTAAGCTCGTCTACCTGCTGTCTGTCCATCTTTAAAAGCAATGACTGGAATTCCCCTACGTGAGTCTTTTCTTCTCTTGCAATATCCAGAAGAATTTTTTTAATATCATTATTTTCCGTTGCTGCTGCCATCTGTTCATATAAATTTATTGCATCCAGTTCGGCAATTATACCCGCTCTTAAAATTTCCCTATCCAGGTTTTCCCTGCTTATCTTCTTCAGGTCAATCGGCATTTCAGATAACATTTTTGCTACTCCTCTCAAGGTTAATAACTTTTAATAAATTAATTACACAAGAAATTTAAAAAATACAAATCTCCACAAGCGCAGTCCGCATTTTTTAAGTTACACTCGTTTATTAATCCTTTATCTTAAAGGTCTTGAAAACTTCATCAAAAGCTTCTATGTTCTCATTAAATTCTTCCTGGCCCGCAGTAAAAGTAAGAACCCAGAAATCAGATTCATTCTTAATTATATACTGGGCTGTCCCCACCTCAGCTCCATTAACTTCCTGTCTGGTTAGTGTTCTTCCTACTTCTTCATAGTTGCCGATAGAGACAATATCCTGCTCTATAATATTGAATTCATATTCGGCCTCTTTATATTTTTCCGCAAGATCCGTGTATGTCAAATCCATATATTCTTCAATAGATAGAAATCCTGCAGTTTCACCGGTAATTGTTAAATTACTTATATCTCCTCCTTCAGCAGCAGCTTCTGAATCATAACCGAAGAACAATAGATATACCTTATTTTCTATAACATCTTCAGCCAGTTCATCCTGCCCTAAATCTTCTAGGTCTTCGGCAACAGAATCAAGCTCTTCCTTGGTACCGCCTTCCCAGTTATCCGGTAATGTTATTTCAAATTCGCTTCCCATGAATTCAACCAGCTCCGGTCCTAACCCTACTGCTGTTTTGCATCCCGTTATTGCCAGACTTACCAGCACCAATAATGCCATGGCAGTTAAAATTAAAAAAAATTTCTTCATAATCTCCTCTTATTTTTTACGTTACAATTTTTTTGCATCATTAAAGATAGGTTATATTATATCAATTTTAACAGTGCATGTTAGCTTTAATTTTGAATTCCCTAACAGCTCTTTTATATCCTCAACGTTTAACTCCGGTTATGACACTCCTGTTAAGAACAGTCGGCCTGTACATTATATCCTTAAAACCTGATTCTTCAAGTATTTGCTTCATCTCGCAGACTGAATAACATTTACCTCCTGTAAGGAACATAACCAAAACCGAATATTCTGCTGCAGATACCGGACCGGTTTTGTCTTCATTAATATGCACACCATGAACGATTACCATTCCGCCCGGCTCAAGACTATTACATGACTTTTTTAAAACATACCTTACTTTATCAAAATCCCAGTCATAGATCACATGGGAAAAAAGATGAACATCATAACCTTCCGGGAAGCTTTCTTTAAATATATTTCCCGTAATTACATCCATTCTATTTTTTAACCCGGACTTTTTTATTGAAAGCTCTGCTATTTTATCTACCGGAGGCTTTTCATAGACAGCAGCTTTAAGATTCCGATAATTTCTTAAGAGGACAGCAGAATATATACCAATTGAGCCGCCAATATCCAGTATTTTCCTATAGTTCTTTAAGTTAACTGCATCAAGCAGTCCGTTTGCCAGATATGCTCCTCGACCCTTTACTCCTTCTGCATAAGACCTTGCGAAATCAAGATTTTCCATAGAGGTCGCCCGGTTTTCTTTCCTTTTAACCGCTGCCCAGGCAGCAGGTTTCCCGGTTATAAGCACTCCTTTCATCTCTTCACATGCAGGCCTGTCCTTTAAAGAACCTATATAATTCCTTAAATCAAATGAAGATTCACCTGTAAGATAATCATCTGCAACTGCAGAAAGATAAAATTTATTATCCTTATCCTTGATAAACCCATATGCTTTAAACAGGGTAAGCATTACATCCAGGGGAGTTTTTTTAATTTTAAGCGACCTGCTTATTTTATCAATATCAGCCGGATGGTTTTTTATAAAATTAAAGAAATCAAAATAACCCACTGCGGTGATAAACAGGTCATTTGCAAATGAGCTGTCCCGGAGTCTGAATATCAGCTCCGGGGATGTTTCTGGTATATTTTTTTTAACCATTCAATAATTCACTTTTTGGTTGGTGAACTTAAAACTTACTTAGTCTGATATTTATTAAAAAGCAAGACAATCAATTATTTATTTACATATAAAAAATAAGAGATTAACCTGTATGGCATGCAGGACAGCAATACTTACAGCCATTTGATTGACTATAACGCTCTTTTGCTTTCCGTACTGCATCGTGGCAATCGCTAAAATATCCTAGATACTTTCTATTTTCTTCTTTAGGTAACCATGAACAATTGTATTCATGAACTTCATGGTCGCCGTTTTCTTGTTCTTGCTTATTTACATAATAATCTGGCATAATACACCTCCTCCTTGCCCTACTCTAAAAATTCTTTATATAACTTCTTGTTCCAATACCTTAAACCAGTATTCAAAAAGTTCCCCTTCTAATTGCCTATAATTTTTGTACCTCTTTTCAATTATTTCCCAGAATCTTGCATTATGCTTTTTTTCAATAACATGTGCTGCCTCATGAAATATAATATAGCCTATTAGATATCCCGGTAAAAATCTCATTAATTTATTAACTGTTAAGTTCTTAAGTGAGCTCAAGCTTGCCCACTTTGTCTTCATTTTTCTAAAATAAATTTTATTTATTTTTACCTTAAGTTTAGTAGATGACTCCTCCGTAATAACATTTATCAGCTTTTTAAACTCATCATCAGCCCTCTCTATCAGCTCTTTTTTCATGGCTCTTTCCATGCACTCTTCAATAAAATTAATCTTTTTATAAATCCAGTTTTTATGCCTGTTAAAAAAAGCATTGGAGTTATAACCAAAAGGAAGTATTAAAATAAGATTTCCTGTTTTTATCTCCACTCTCGGATACTTTATATCCCTGTAAGAAACTTTATATGAGTAATTATTTAGTACCATAGTTTTTAATTTGCTCTATAATTTTTTTATATAACTCATCCATTTCTTTAAATGTAATTCCGTATTCTTTTTTAAGCTTTCTTGAAAATTTCCTTACTTCTCTTTGTACTTTCTTTTCTTCCGTAGGTTGATTAAACCATCCTGGAAACAGTAAATTATCAAGTTCTTCAGATAATTCTGTTACTTTACTTAATAACTCTTGCTTTTCCCCAAATTTTCCCTCAAGAACAAGCAGTAAAGAATACTGTAGATCAGAAAAACCTAAATCTTCCTGCCTGCTTGCAAGATTGCCTATACTATGAAATATATTTTTGCTTTCAAGATATATCCTCTCATAATCCTTAGCTTTTTCTTTCCATAGTTCAAGAAGTCTCTCTACCCTTTCAACCAGGGATTCATAGATGGGATTTTTATGTCTTTCAACAAGAATAAGCTTATTTAGTGCAAAAAGCATATTTGTAGCTTTTTCTCTGGTACTCTTATTTTTATCTTCAAGCTCCTTAAGATATTTATCATCAAAAGAAACTTCGGGAAGTCTACTTTCCAGACTTTTTATTTCAATAGAATCGTGAATAAATTTTAGAGTCTTATCAAAATATTTTTCTACATAATCCTCTACAGGAGGTTCCTGGTTAACTACCTTCATATAATAAGTATAAACAGCTGAAATCCACCTATAATCTTCCAGATATTCAATCTTTATTTCTTTTGAACCAAGTAATTCAAAAAGCTTTCTTAAAGCTTTATAACTTATAACAAACTCTCTTTCATTTGACTTATCGGTGGTTAAAAGCTCAACTGCCTCAAGGAAAGTTTCTCTTTCGTAATTTCTGTCTAGTTTCCCAAATATCTTAAATATTTTACCAATAAGGTCCTTAAATTCTTTCTCTACTTTTTCGTAACTTAAAAGCACGTATTTTATATCTTCTTCACTATAAATTTTAAACGCTTTTTTTATCTCACCCAGCACACCTACATAGTCAATAATAATTCCCGCCTCTTTTAAGTCTTTATAAGGTCTATTAGTTCTTGCTATTGCCTGGAGCAACCTGTGTTCCTTAAGTGGTTTATCAAGGTACATAACCTCAAGCTCAGGAGCGTCAAATCCTGTAAGCAGCATCTCCGTAACAATTAGTATTTTAGGGTACTGCTCATTTTTAAATTTATCCACTACAATATTTCTAATATCTTTGGTATCTCCAGTTCTAAATTTCACTTTTGCTTCCGCAACTCTCTCGGTTAGCTCCTCTTTTTTTTCAACTCTGTTATAAGTCATTACTATATCGGAATATTCTGGCGGTAAAAACTTATCAATTGCTTTCTTGTATCTGTGGCATGCTGTCCTGCTTGCAGCCACAACCATTGCTTTGAATTTGCCATCAATATTATTCTTAAAGTGCTCTGCTATATCCTTTGCTATAAGGTTAATCCTATTTTGATTTTCCAGATTAACATTAATAGAATTAAGTTTTTTACCCATCCTGCCCCTGACTCTTTCAGCCACATCTTCAGGAATTTCTTCAAGCTCTGAATCCAGAAAAGTCTCAAGCAATCCCTTTTTTAATTCAGTCCCTTTTATAAGTTTTGGCTTATAAACTATCTTTACTGTAAATTTATCTTTTAAGGAATTAGCAATAAAATATTTATCAAGATAAAGTTCATCAGGTGGATAGCTAAACTCAATATATGTATCTCTTCCTTCTTTTGATATTGGTGTTCCTGTAAATGCAAAGAAAAAAGCATTTTTAAAAATACTTTTCATCTGGGAAGCAAGTAATCCATATTGAGTCCTATGGCCTTCATCAATAAAGGCAACTACATTTTTCCTGTTCATTATTGATTCCTTGCTTCTTGAAACCTCTTCAATTTTATTCTGAATCGGTCCGAGTTCTCCAGGCCTGAATTTATGAATAAGAGTTATAAATATGCCTCTCTTACCACGATAATCGTCATACTCCAAAATTCTTTTAAGCTCCTCAATCGAACTTATAACCTCAGGTTTTTCGATATCAAGAAAATTAAACTCATCACTAAGCTGTCCTTCAAGTTCATCTCTATCAACAATAAAAAATATTGAAGGATTTTCAAGTTTTTTTAAATGGTAAAGTTTGTTGGCAGCAAATATCATCGTAAAGGTTTTACCGCTTCCCTGCCAGTGCCATATGAGCCCCTTATTTTTATCATCTTTCCCACTTAAATTATCTTCTACCCTTTTTACTATTTTGTTAGAAGCTCTATATTGCATATAACGACATATTATTTTACTTGCTTCTTCTCTTTCAGTTCTTAGAAAGATATAATTTCTGATTATGTCTAAAATCGTACTACATGATAGCATCTCTACAGCGGAATCAATGGCATCTTTATCTTCACAGCGCCAGAGATGTGTAAGGGTTTCTCCCTTCCAGGTTACAATAGGAAAATACCTTGAAGAAACTTCTGCGGCAACTCCTATTTGTATATATTTATATAGTTCAGGAACTGTATTTATATAATCAATAATCTGCCTGTATGCCGTTTGCCAGCTTTCTGAGACAATTAGAGGATTTTTACATTCTATATTAACAACAGGAATACCATTTATATAAAGAACTATATCAACTCTTATAAGATCACTCCCGTGATAATATACCTGCCTTGATACAGTAAATTCATTATTACTGGTATTCTTAAAATCAAAAAGTCTTACATATTTTACACCCTTCCCTTTTTCAGGTTTTACAGGAATACCTGATTTATAATAATTAAGTATAGATTTTGAACCTTCTATACCCGTACCGATAAGTTTCAGTATATTTATTATCTTGTTTATTTCTTCATTCCCAATACCTGACTCTTTATTTATAGATTTAAGATTTCTTATTAGGGATGGGACAAGAAGGGGCTCCTCATAGTTTACCCTTTCAAGACTATCTGCAGGAATAAATTTCCATCCTTTTTCTTCAAGCTTGCTGATTATGTAGTCTTCAAGATTTTTTTCGGTAAATGCCATATTATGCTTCCACCTTCACTCTTCTTCTGCCTATCAGTAAATCATTCATAAGCCCCTTTTTTACTCTTTCTAATTTATTCCTTTTATTTTTTAATAATTGGATTCTTTCATCTACGGTAGAAAGTATTTCTGCTATTTTATTCTGTTCGCGGAGAGGTGGAAGAGGAATAAAAAGATTTTCAACACTTTTTTTTGATGCCCTTTGTCTCCCAGTTGTTCCTATCATAGAGAATATAATCTTATTTCTAAATCTAGAAAATTTAAGCAAATAATATAAAAATAATTTTTCTATACCTTTACACAAAATCGGGAATACCTCAGTAGTTGCAAGAGCAAAACCATTAGGAAGGACATCTGGCACTATCCCCTGTTTCCCATTCTCCAAAGAAGGTGTAATTTTTGCTAATAATAAATCTCCACATTCACAATAGGTAAAACTTTTAACCTCTTCTCTAAAGCGCATTTCATATCTTACAAATAAATTTGATTCAGAAATATATTCCATTGGAATAAAAGCTACTATATCAAATCTATTAATTGTTCTATTACCTCTTACTTTTGCTATTGATTCACCACCTAACTTTACAACTTCCCACTCTTCAGGTATTTCTCCTATCTCTGTTTCTTTAAATTCTGTATGTCCTATTCCTTTAGTTAGGAGCTCCTGCATTAAAGCCTTTTTTAGCTTCTCTGTCTTTGCTATAGATTCATCTACTTCTTTAATAGTATTGTCAACCGATGAGAGGATTTCTGCTATTTTATTCTGTTCTGGAAGAGGTATAAAAATTATATTGAAATCTTCTAATGTTTTTTTTGATAATTCTTTAAAAGTGCTTCCACTACTTGAATGCTGTAATAAAGTTTTTTTATTCAATAAATAATATGCATAAAATATAGAATTAATTTCTTTTGGTCTATTAGGTATCAATCCCTTACATCCCTGATTAAAAGTAGCTTCGCCATTAACTATAACAACATAACCAACCGGTGCTCTTGTTGATATTATAATCGATTCATTAGGCATTAAGGTTAAGTTTGTTTCTCTTAATCCTCTTTCTGTAATCTTTCTTTCACTATTTTCAATAAATAGTTCTTCATTAAATTTACTCATATCACCAGGTGTAATCCAATTAATATGACCGTTTGACCAATATCCTTTTTGTTTGGTTGAAGGAGTAGTGCCAGTTATAATTTTAAACAAATCAACAATTTTTTTAACCTCCCATTCTATAGGAATTCTACCTATCTCTGTCTCTTTAAATTCCTGTTTATTCATTCTAAACTCCAAATCCTCTAAATAACCCTTATTCTCAATCTCTAAATAAAACTATATCTAATAAAGAATATAGTATAGTCCTTGAACTTTCCTGTCACATTTATTAAAGGCTATATCCTGTTAAAAAAATACAATTTCATTCTTATTTTTTAAATTATAATAATAGTACACAAATAACATTTCTGCTTAACAAGCTTATACATTGATATTTCAATGTCCCAAAAAAGTCCCATAAACGTCCTCTAATTTTTCCTTTTCTTGCTATCCCTTAATTTTATCTTATTATTTTTACTTTATAGCTTTAATATTATTAATCATGATAATAACCATATAGTTATAAAATCATTTCTCAAGCTATCACATTGACAAAAATCTTAAATACTGTTAAATTTATAATTGACTTGGGGAATTGCTAGAGATGTCGGTCTCCGACTATCGTTAATATAGCATTCTACCCTAAGTCATTTTTTTAGATCTCCAATACCAGATATTATATTTTGCATATTCTTTTTCTAATTTATATTTTGGCATTATACCTCAAAAATCTTCTAAAAGGCTGGGAACTTTAATTTTTCTAACAAGGTATTCTCTCAGTCTATTTTTCCAGATATTCCTTGTAGGAAATAAATTATTTAAAATGCAGCCAAGAAGTATATCATTTAATTGTATTACCTGATAACTTTCCACATCAGACCGTACATCATTAATACTTTTTAAAGTTGGTGCGTAAAAACTATTCGTACTAATCATATTTTCTAAACAGAACTCTTCTCTCATTTTTTCTATAAATAAATCTCCATCGCACCTTGTTAAACCATCAGTAAGTAATACTCCATTATAAATTTTTGCAGTGTTATATCTCAGTAGCATTTCTGCAAATTTTTTATAAGCCCTTGCCCATTTTATTTTATCTGATTCATTATGCTTTCCAAACTTATTTAAATTTAGTTTTGAAGTTTCAACTACAATAGCTCTAAAATAGCTTGTGCTGTTTAAAAAAGAATCTATCATCATCATACCTACTTTAAAATTCCCTTCACAATAACAGTTGTTGTATTTTATTTCTTTAAAGGATCCATCACTATTAAAAAAATTTTCCTTAGTTTTTATTTGTCTTATTTTTCTCAATAAAAATTTATGATGGGGATTAAATAATGCTCCAAGTAAAAAGTATTTCTTATTATTATCATATGATTCATCTAAATAAATTATCAATTCATATTCTCTTTTTATCTACTATTACATAATTATTTTTTATTTCATTAATCTATGGTGACTCTTCCGTTGACCTTTCTGGTGACATGTTAATGATTTTCAGGAGTTTCTATTTTTAAAACAAATTAATCACGAACTTAATCCCGAACTTAATCCCGAACCACATTCAACATCAAAATAGGACATAGCTTAAATTCCTGCCTTTACCTTCAGTTTTTACTACTTTCAAATCCAATAGTTTTCTTATTTCTTTTAAAGCAGCTCTATCCGAAATTTCGAACATTTCCCTTATATCCCTGTTTCTTATCCTTCCATTCTGGTTTATAAATTCTATAATCTTCATCTGCCTTTCTGTTAAAGCGACCTGACCCCTTTTTGTCTTTCTCAATCTTTCGCTGCTTAATCTAACTACTCTCTCCTTAACCTTTTCAATACTTACATTTACCCCTTCAGCGAAATATTCGAGCCATCCGGTCAAATTAAGCGTTTTCTGGTTAACGCTGCGTAAAGCTTTATAATAAGCTGTTCTGTCAGAATCATAATAATCATCAAGAGAGAAAAACTGCTTGGCATCAAATCCCCTCATATAAAGTATTAGTGTAGCCAGAACTCGTGCCGTTCTTCCATTGCCATCAATAAAGGGATGTATCCTTACAAGTTCATAATGAGCAATTCCTGCTTCTATTACAGGGACAAGTTCTTTTGCATTATCAGAATTTAACCATTCAACCAGAGTCTTCGTAAGCCCGGGAACATCTTTATTGGCAGGAGGCCTGAATATAATTTCTTTTGTAAACCTGTTACCAACTACAACATATCTATTCCTATATTTTCCGCAGTCTGACGAATTTTCAAGTGTATCTTTTGTCAGCATTCTGTGAATAGAAAGAATATTTTTCTCTGTAATTTTTTTATCATCAGCTAATTTAGCTATTTTCTCAAGTACACTTAAATAATTTAAAACCTCCTGTTTGTCTTTACGTGATGCCATCACTTCCCGTCCATTAGCTAAATCACTTACCTGTTCAAGAGACAGTATATTTCCCTCAATAGCAGTAGAAGAGTGGGCTTTTCTAATAATAGCTTCACGCCGGAGAGTTACCTCCCACTTAGGAATAAAAGGAGAGTTAAGAATAACTTCTACTGCAGTTGATATTCTTGTAAGGTTATTTACAATTTTATTTGTATACCTGAAATTTGGTTTAAACATCTATCTCTAATTCCTTAAGGTAATCCGCAATCTTTTTTTCATTTTCAGAAAGTTTCTGGTTAATACTCTTCATATCCTGCCATTCTTTAGATATGTCTATTTCTTCAATTTCTTCTTCCGGATAAACATAAAGAGTTACATTAAGATTATAATCGTTTTCTTTTATCTTATCTTTTCCTATAAGTTGTGAGAATCCTTTTTGCTCCTCTTTACTCTTATATGCCTTAACTATTCTATCTAAATTTTTATCTCCCAGAATATTTAGCTTTCTTACCTCTGGATGGCTCTCATATTCTTCACTGGCATTTATAAATTGAATTTTGTCCTTTTTATAACAAGGTTTACTTCTATTAAAGATAATTATTGCTCCTGGAGCTGGGGTATTATAAAAAAGTTTTTCAGGTAGAAGAATTATTGTTTCTATCAAATCCTCTCCGACTATCTTTGACCTTATTGCTTTCTCTTTACCCCCTCTAAAAAGGCAGCCATTATCTATGACTACTCCGACTTTTCCTGCTTCCTCCTTTGCTGATGTCAGCATATGCTGAATCCATGCCCAGTCAGCAGACTGCTTTGGTGTAAAACCGTATCTAAATCTCTTTGAACAGAATTCTCCCTTCCTTAAAACTTTCTCATCATATCCATCCTGATTCCATGGGGGATTTGCTATAACAATATCAAATTTTTTAATTTCACCTGATTCATCCTTAAACTTTGGAGAATTCAATGTATCACCATAGACAATATTGGCATTTCTAATATCATGAATATTTAAATTCATTTTAGCCAGGGCCAGTGTCATATGTTTTGCTTCCTGCCCGTATAGGAAAAGCTTATTGGCAGAATCCCCTCCCAGCTTATCTTTTATATGCCTGTACGAGCTTATATGCATTCCTCCAGAACCACAGGCGGGATCATAAACGCTCTGGCCGGGCTGTGGGTCAAGCATTTCAACTATCAATTTTATAACCTCTCTTGCCGTATACACTTCTCCTTCCTTTGCTTTCTGAGGAGCAAAATATCTTAGAATCCATTCGTAAGCATCACCAAGAATATCAGGTGAAACGTTGTGAAGCGATTTTTCACTGAAAAGTTCAATAAGTTGTCTTAAGATCTCCGCATTTTCTCTGCTGGTTGTAAATTGAATAAAATCTATGCTTTCGAATACGATTTTTAAATCAGAATTTGAACTGGCAATAGCTTTCATTGCAGCAGAAAAATTCTCTGGAATCCTTGCCGGGTCCTTCTTTCTTAATTTATCCCATAAAAAGTTTTCGGGTATATTATAATCATGATATGCAGAATTCCTAGCCTCTTTTTTTGCTTCCTCTTCACTGAGACCGTCGTCAATAGCTTCATCATAGGCATTCTTATATTCCACTTCCCATTTATCACTCATTCTTTTATAGAAAAGTAGTACCAGTATAAAAGAATAATCCACTCTGGTTCTTATAAGATCCGCTGCAGATTTTAATATCCTTTCAAGTTCTCCTCTGGTTAATTTTTTTTTATTAAAAGCCAGGGTATCTGAAATTATATCCTTCTTGCTTCTAAGCTCGTAAATTCTTTTCCTGGCATCATCAGGGTCAAAATTTACTTTAAGTATCCCTTCCTTTTTAAGCTCTGATAATATAACAACCACTTCTTTTTTAGAGTCTTTTATATCATCTATCCCTTTATTGAGTATCTTAGCTGCTTCTTCTAGACGGAATGGAGATGACTGAAATGAATCCCATAAAATTTTATATCTTTTATCTACCCAGTCAGGCAACATATTTTTCCAATTTCCTATGAAATTATTAAATTACATAAGTATTTTTAATTTATATTATCATATAACCTTAGACTAGAAATGTCAATATAATTTTCTTTAATAGGTTTTCCAACAAAGGCAGCTATTCGCTCAGGACCATAACATGCCTGCTACATTCCATACCTGGCCGTTTATCAGTGTCCAGGCAATCATGGGACCGATAGAATTTCCGGTATATTTATATATAAGCCCTATTATAATAAAAAGTGCTCCCGTGTATAAAGCATTATAAATGTCCGTGGTCAGTACATGAGCCAGACTAAATATGACAATCGTTATCAGCAGTCCCCAGGATAGTATTCTTTTTTCACTTTTAAATATTCTATCAGTATTGGCAACAAGCCATACGAAGAAAAATACTTCCAGCGGACCGTATGCAAATATCCCCAGCACCGCGTACCATATATTCCAGGGAAAATCTATCTGATAAACCTGAACCTGTCCAATCGCTAACTGCCCGGATGTTAGTAACGAAACAATAAAAAATAATGCTGCAAAAAGACCGGATAGAATAAGCGACTTTAAAATCCCCCTGCGGCCAATACCGTAAAGTTCCAGGTCGTCCCTGCAAAATACGGTAAATAAAACCGGAAGCAAACCTGCAGACGCAATCTCAATATATATTGCAAGATACTTGCGGTTTCCCAGTACACTCATAGCCTCTGAGAAACTGGTTCTATAAACTGCCAGTATTATCAATATAACAAATGCTGCACCAATTATAAACCATAACCATGCAGCAGCTACTCTGAATACAGGATTAAGCCATATCGAAGTCTTATTTTTTTTATTCATTACTCCTGTTCTCAATAATATTTTTCCTGAATATTCTCAAAAACAGCGCTTTGCTTTATATATTTAAGGCAATAATTTAATTTGCGATTATAACAAATCTCATCCCTGATATATGCCCACAATAAAGCAGCCACAAATCACAGGGATTTGCTGCCGCAGCATAATTCAAAAAGCCTCCTGTATCAGCCGGATAAAGCTTTTTTACTTTTTGCTGCTCTAGAAAGCCTGCGGTAAAATTCAAACATAATATAACTATATTATCATAATGCGAATATAAATCTCCGTTAAATTATCAGAATATCCCAAAACCCCCCGTAATGGGGTCCCTAAAAAGAGGCCAGCTGAAGGGGAAATATGTCAGTAAGCTAAAAGCCGCTATATTAATAACTATAAGAAGGGAACCCGCTATGTTTAATAACCGGCGGTACTTCCGTGTAATAGTTATTCCATAACTGACCGACTGGGCAATGGCGATTGAAACAAAAAAGTTAACCGCATGTATCATAAAGCCTTCAATTCCAGCGGCCTCAGAAATATAATATATTACGGCTATCAAGATGCTCAGCAATGTAAAAGAAACACCCTTGGCCATAAGGAAGTTTCCCGTCTTTTTCCCATAGGGAAAGAACTCTATCACTGCCCAGATACCGGCAGACCAGAACCCAACGAGCAGCGCCGCTATCCTTAAACCGCCTCTTAATTCAAAAATAAAGTGAAATGCAGAACCCAGAATTATTATAAAAAGTATTCCGGACATCTCCCATGCAAGTATCTTTTTTTTACCAGGTTTTTGGTCTATCATTTTAAGATGCTCTCTTTAATCTAAATTTATTTCTAAAAACAGCGCTGTTTTTTATCCTTGCGGCACTCTTTTAAATCGCACTGATAGCATATTTCATTTTTGAGGTAACCGCCATTAAAAAATCCCTTTATATTCTCAAGAGTTGTTACCGCAATATTATGGATGGCTTCCTTCGTAAAAAATCCCTGATGAGAAGTAATAAGTACATTAGGAAAAATCATAAGCCTGGCAAGCACATCATCTGATATCATCTCTGTTGAGAAATCTTCAAAGAAATATTCACCTTCCTCCTCATATACATCAAGTCCTGCCGAGCCCAGCTTGCCGCTTTTAAGCATTTTTATAAGCGCCCTGGTATTTATCAATTTTCCTCTGCCCGTATTAATAATCATTACCCCATCCTTCATCTTCTTTATGTTATCTTCATTAATCATATGCTCTGTTTCAGGGGTAAGCGGACAGTGCAGTGATATAATATCTGCTTCCCTAAAAAGCTTATCAAGTGCTACATACCTTATGCCTGCTTCCTTCTCGTATTTTTCATCCCTGTAGACATCATATACAAGAACTTTCATACCAAAGCCCTGCAGTATGGAAATCAGGCATCTACCTATTTTACCTGTTCCAATAATTCCTGCTGTTTTCCCATGCATATCAAATCCAAGCAGTCCATTAATTGAAAAATTTCCATCGCGTATGCGGTAATACGCCCTGTGGGTTTTACGGTTTAATGCAAGCATCAGTGCAGCAGCATGTTCTGCTACGGCACAGGGGGAATATGCAGGGACACGGACTACATGCACTTTGCCGAAAGCTGCCTTAAAATCAACATTATTATATCCGGCGCTTCTCAGCGCGATTACGCCAACATCATGTTTATGTAAGCCATTTAAAACTTGACTGTTAATAGTATCATTCACAAATACACAAACCGCATCATAATTATAAGCAAGCTCTACGGTCCTCGAATTAAGATGCGCATCATAATATGTTATATCAAAACCAAATTCCTTATTTGCCAGGTCAAATGATTTCCTGTCATATGGCTTTGCGTCAAAAAAAGCAACCTTTTTATTTTTTTGTCCCATATTCTAATACTCTTAAAAAATTTATTACTACTTTTCTTTCAGTAAAATAAGTTATTAATATAATATGTTCTTTCCCCTATTTAAGCAATTACCTGCATAAGCCCTTTTACTTTTTAAAATATTGCATTGCTCTATTAATTACAAGCACTCGCATTAATCTTAAATTAATCCTGCCATATTACCAACGTCGTTATTACAAAATTAGACTGTATCTTTAACTATAAATTAATATTTGACACGGAAATATACTATTTAGTAACCTAAGCAAAAAAGGACTTATCCTTGAAAAATATCCTTTTATACAGAGGATAATAATTAAGCTGGAACTTATTGACACCGGCTCCATCTTTCTTATAAAAGAGAAATTATAGAGCAATATCCCATAAAACTGTTTTAACCTGGCAAACTTTGTTGTAGAATATATCTAAATTTCGGGCTAAAAGCCTGAAAGAACATTTAAAGAATATAAAAGTTTATCTAGATAAGGTTAATCTTATGGAAGAAAAAATTTTTAATCATGTGGCTCTTATTATAAATGATTTATCGGAAATAAAAGACTTCTACGCCGATATCCTGGGGCTCGAGACTATAAGAAAATTCACATTGCCGGATAAAATATCAGGCAGAGTCTTCGGCATTGAAAAAGAAACTGAAATAACCCTGGTTGGCAGGAAAGACCTGGCAATCGAACTTTTCGAAAGCGAGGAAGGCGGCTCGAGAGATTACCAGCATGTATGTATTGCAGTAGGTAACAGGGAACAGGTTATACAAAAAGCCAGGGAAAATAATTATCCAACGATTATCATCAAAAGAGATACTTCCGACCTGGTTTTTATAAAAGACAAATCAGGTAACCTGTTTGAAGTAAAACAGTTCTGAACTTGTCATAAATAATTGTAACCTTCATACCAGAAACTTCTTTTATTACTCTTCCCATACATGTGCATGGCAGTTATCAAAAGAAAATGTAAATTCCAGAACAATATAAGTCGGCCTGCCGTCAAGTGCTCCGCCCCATGAAAGCTCTCTCCCTGACTTCCTGAAGGGACTGTCAAGAAAATCCAGCCCAGGGGGATTTAAAAACCATAAAAAATCATATCTTCCCCCGTTAAACTTTCCATATACATCACAGCTAAGGATGGTGGAGTTCTCATCCTCAGTAAATTCCATATCGAAATTACCGGAATCTGCATCAAAAGTTTCCTCAAACTCATTCTTGCTTTCGTCAAAAAACTCAGATTTATCTTCCAGGATCTCTGAAAATTTTTCTTCATCCCATAAAACTGTTTCCCGGTAATGCAATACATCGCCTTCTGAATCTATTCTTATAATTCTTTCAGCTTCACTTATATCTATTTCCGGAGAAGTCCCCTTACCGCTGCAGCCGGAATAGAGTACTGACAAACCGGATAGAATAATTGCTATTAAAATTATTAGACCCTTTTTTAATCTTCCCATCTGGCAGTAACCTTATCCTATTTATATTATTCACATAACTTTTTATCGATAGAACCATCCGGAAGCATGCAATCGGGATGCATCTCACTTTTTTCTTCCATCTGGTAGCGCACACAGCTCTCCCAGTCACCCTTACAGTATAACTCTACCCATTTTTTGTTCAACATCCCTATTTCATAAAACCTTTTCATTGGACAAACCTGATACCATTTACATTCAGACGAAAGAACCTTTAACCTGCCGTAGTTTTTTATCATCTTCCCCTTTATGGAGTCATCATACAGAACAGCGGCAGGATGCTGCAGCGGAAAAACTTTTTTGCTGTCCAATAATAGAATCCTGGAATAAATACCATTAAATTCCGATTTTTGGGGCAGCTTAATATTATATTTATCAAATACGTATTTAGCAGCATAATATCCAAGGGGTACCAGTACGGAAGGTTTTATTATCTCAATTTCCCTATCAAGGTACCCGCTGCAGGTATCGATCTCGTCCTGCTTTGGCTTTCTGTATCCCGGCAGCATACATTTAACCAGATTCGTCATATAAATTTCTTCTCTATCGATACCTGCCCTATCAAGTAAATCATCCAGAACCTTACCTGAAGGCCCTATAAACATTCTTCCTTCACGGTCTTCATTCTCCCCTGGAGCCTGCGCAATTAACATCAACCTGGCATTTATATTTCCTTCCCCGCAGAGAGGATTTATCCTGGTTTCAGATAACCTGCATTTTTTACAGACTTTTATCTGTTTATTTAAATTTTTAATTTCCTTAATCACAGCCGTACATCACCAGCTAAATAGTAAAACATCTTTATTGCAAACATTATACCTGCCGCACTATGAAGTGCCATTTCAATTACTCTATTATTAATCATAAAACCTGGAAATTCGGACTTCTTAAAGATTTAAGAAAAAGCATATATCCGTATGTTCAATAGGAGTTCCCCCGTCACGTATAACTATCTGCGGCTCATTGTTTACGATATAGCGGATAAATCCCATTTTCCTGTAAAACGCAATCCCCCTCTTATTATTTTTATATACCGTAAGGTATATAAAATCAAAGGGCTTTTCACACTTGTTTTTTAAATTATCAAACAAAGAAGAGGCGACACACTTACCCATGCAATCACGGCTTACAGTTAAATATTTTACCTCGCAGGTTTTTTTACCGAAAACATAATTACCTACCGGCTTTGCCAGAATCATACCTTTAAGAATATTATTGTTTATATATAAAAATGAATAATCGGAGTACAGGTCAATATCGGTCTTTACTTCTTCATATATCCTGCCTGCAAAATCTTCTGAAATAAACTTAATATTTTTAAGCAGTGAAATAAATTGATTTTTATGTTTATAAAGATATTTTTTATTTAATTTGGTAATCATGGATTGCTCTTATTATTTAAATTTTTTTTTACCTTTAATCACCTTTACCCGGCCATCCTTCCATTAATTTTAATTGGTCGGGATGGGGGGATTTGAACCCCCGGCCTCAGCGTCCCGAACGCTGCGCGCTAAACCAAGCTGCGCTACATCCCGAAAAATCCTTATTTCTAAGATTTCACATCTATAGCTTTATTATTCTACCAGCTAAAATTAAGATTTTAAAGAAATAAAGAAAGGCAAATTATGTCTACCCGGAATGCTTAAAAAGCTTTTCTTATCCATGATGAAATGGCCGCCGGATATAATATTGGTTTCTTTATTATCTATTGAAGTTTAGCTCAAGGTAGCTCTTAACTTCCTTTAAACTGTTAAATTTTTTAAATATCATTGCATTTACTTCTTTTCCCGGCTTTACCAGGTCGGGAATCATGACAGGCAGCATGCCGGCCTTACTGGCGGCTATTATTCCATATTCCGAATCTTCTAAAACCATACAATTATCAGGTTTTAAATTCATCCTTACTGCAGAACTTAAAAAAATTTCCGGGTCGGGCTTTCCATATTTTATTTCATCACCGCAGGTTATCAAATCAAAATATTTCTTTGTCCCTGATAAGCCAAGCAGCATCTCTGTCCTGCTTCTCCTTGTCAGTGTAGCAAGAGCTATTTTTAAACCTTTACTCTTAAGATACCCTAAAAGTTCATGTACGCTGTCCTTTAGTGGTATTCCTTTCGACAGCATATGGCCTTCTGCCAGTTTTGTTTTTTCATTTCTAATCTCTTCATAGGGGAATTCTTTTCCATAATATTTCCTGTAGACCCTTCCTGATTCTAACATGTTCAGGCCTATTGTTTTTTTAAAAACATCATAATCGATATCATAGCTAAACTTTTTACCTGCTTCCTTCCATGTTCTTGCTGCAAGTCTTTCGGTATCAAAAATCAGGCCGTCCATATCAAATATTACCATCTTAATTTCATGTCCGTCTATTTTCATTTAACTATGCCGCTCCTTCATATCTTAAATCACATATACTTAAAACATCACATTTTCGCATATAACATGAAAAAAATAAAATTCCTTCTGACGCCGGATTATAAAATATCTGCTAAAGATTTTCAATACACCTTGCGGCTTCTCTGAAACCTTCAATCTTGAAAAATTCACCTTTTACCTTATTTATCCCGCGCGTGCCTTTGAAAATCCAGCACAGGTGTTTCCTGAACTCCTTTACACCCCTTTTTTCTCCCTTAAAATAAATAAGAAACTCCAGATAAAGCTTTGCGAATTCCTTTTTCCAATCCATATCCGGTTCAAAATCGCCATTTATAATTAAATCATCGCCTTCGTTTAAAATATATACTAACACATCCATCAAGAACCATAACCTGCCTTTTGCTTTCCTGCCAATCATAATTCCGTCACAGCCGGTATAATCCAGCACCTTTTTTGCTCCCGCGGAAGAATTTATATCGCCGCTTGCAATAACCGGTATTTTAACGCTCTCCTTTACTTTTCTTATTAACCCGTAATCAACTTCACCCGAGAAACCCTGCTTTACCGTCCTTCCATGAATTGATATAGCTGCTGCTCCCGCACTTTCGGCAATCTTTGCTATATTTAAAATATTAATACTGTTTCTGTCCCATCCTATCCTTGTCTTTATGGTCAGCGGCTTTTTTAATACTGAAGAAATCTTTTTTATCATATTTCCTGTCTTATCCTCATCCTGCATAAGGTAGCCGCCGCTGCCTGATTTTAATATTTTTGGAACGGGACAGCCCATATTTATATCTATAATATCTGCCTTATCTTCAACCATTACCGCTGCATCTTCCATTACTTCAATATTTGAGCCAAACAGCTGCAGTGCGCAGGGCCTCTCATAATCAGTAATCTTACTTAAAGCAATGCTTTTCTTATGGCCGTAATGGATACCATAGCTCGTAATCATTTCTGTAAAGTTAAGAGCTGACCCGAAAAAGCCTGCAAAAATCCTGTATGTGTTATCACTTATACCTGCAAGCGGAGCAGTTATTACAGGATTTTTTATATTCAAATTCCCAATTTTAAATGAATATCCATTATTGACGGAATCAATTTTATAAAGCGGAGATTTATCATTTTTAGCAGCCAGGTCAGTAAGCATTTCATTAAGAATTCCCGCAGCAGGCTTTTCGCCGGAACCTGACTGATTATTGTGATAATCATCCCTGATGCAGAGATTTTTGTTTTTATAATACTTAAGAAACCTTACCGCAAGCTCCTTAAGTCTCCCTGTAAGTCTGGCTAGCTTAAAATCTTCCAAATTTCTTATTTATTTCTTTTAAATAAAATCGCAAGACCCTTCAGGGTCAATTCAGGGTCGTACAGCTTAATCCATCTGCTTCTTCCCATCATCAGAAAAGCAAGCCCGCCCGTTGCAATCACTTCCGGTTTGAAGCCGGTATCTTTATTTTTCTCTTCTTCAACTATCTTATCCATGATAAAATCTACCTGCCCGAGAAATCCGTAAAGTATTCCCGAACGGACCCCATCACGGGTATTTTTCCCTATTACGGAATCGGGCCAGCTAAGGTCTACCTTGGATAATTTGGCTGCATAGCTAAAAAGAGCTTCTGATGATACTTCTATGCCGGGAGCAATTATACCTCCAATATACCCACCGCCGGAAGACAAAATATCAAAGGTGGTCGCCGTTCCAAAATCAATTACCACTGCCGGATATCCGTAAACCTCTTTTGCCGCTACCGAATTTGCAATCCTGTCCGCTCCTATCTCATCCGGATACTGGTAATCAATTTCAAGATCCGTCTCAACTTTATTATTCACGATAAAAGGTTCCAGCTTAAAATATTTATTGCTCATTTTAATAACTTCATCAATCATACTGGGGACAACGCAGGAAATGGCAATATCTTTTACTTTATCAGGATCAAACTTAGAATTTTTTAAAAAATTAAAAACTAAAGTTCCGATCTCATCTGATGTTTCACACCTCGGGGTAGCCATTCTCCAGGAGGATATAACCTCAATATCCTTCAAAAGGCCAATAAATGTCTGGGTATTGCCAATATCTATAGCCAGTAACATCTTTTAAACTCACTCCATCTTAAGTTTATAGAATTAAATTATTCTAGATTCTACATTAAAAATGTTTAAATAAAAAGACCGGCAGCAGGCAAAAATAGAGCTTCCCGGATTATCAATAAGACATTTTAAATATCACTGCCTATAGAATTCGTTAAAGTATTTTCATCAGGCTCTCATAAATTGTTATCAAACCCGGTCCGAGGATAATAACTAAAAGAGCCGGCAGCAAAAAGAAAATAAGAGGAAAAACCAGTTTAACCGGTGCTTTTATACCTGCTTCTTCAGCCTTAACACTTCTCCTGTTTCTAATTTCCGACGCCTGGACCCTTAAAATTTTACCTATTGAAATTCCTAAAATATCTGCCTGGATTATAGACGCAACAAATGTATCCAGGTCGGGAACGCTTGTTCTTCTAACCAGGTTACGGAAAGCTTCCCTCTTTGAATAACCCACATTCATCTCATTTAACATTTTGTTAAACTCTTCACCCAGGGGACCTTTTGTATTATCCGCCACCTTGGACAATGCTATATCAAAACCCATCCCTGCTTCTACGGTTATGGTAAGCATGTCAAGAGCATTTGGCAGTACCTTCCTTATTTCCTCCTGCCTTGAATTTATTTTACCATTTAAGTATATATCCGGGAAAAAATATGACAGCGGTATGAGAGCCAGTAATACCAGATTTATAATTAAAGAAAAATCAAAAAATACTGTTAGCAATACGAAAATTATTAAAAATATTACTGCAAATATGAATTTGACCATAAGATAAACATTAACTTCAATCCTCTCCAGCATTCCTGCCAGCTCCAGTTTATGCCTTGTAGTTTCTGTAACCCCCTTCGGGTTAAACCTTCTGGTTACATTAGCTATCTTTCTGAAAAGCGGCATTATTACCCTCTCAAAAAAAGAAGGTATCCTTACCTCTTCTTTTTCCCTCATGCTGTAATATGATAGTCTGCTTGTCATGGTATCCTGCTTTCGCCTTTTTACCAGTGAAATCAATCCTATGGAGAAAACAAGCAAAGATATTGCTATGAAAACCAGCCCTGCTACCACATATACAGCATACTCCGGGTATCTTAAATATAATGACACCAGTTTTGACATCATTTGATTTTACCGCCTTCCACTAAGCCCAACCTTAAATAATTTAAACTTATATAAGCAGTTTTCGTATAAATTTTTAAAAACATTTTTCCCCTATCAATATTTAATCTGGATTATTTTTAAAATCCATATTATTCCCATTATCATCATAATCACAGCTCCAACCATCATTAAGAGACCTATTTTTGTTGTATACAGCAGACTGATATATTCTCTGTTCAAAACGGCAAGAAGCAGCCCAACCACCGCAGGAAGAGCTATAAGAATAATTGCCGACAGCTTTCCTTCCGAAGTAAGAGCTTTAATACGGTTCATAACCCTGTCCCTTTCCCTTATAGTGTCCGATATGGTAGCCATCACCTCCGATAAATTACCCCCTACCTCTCTCTGAACATTTATAGCCATAACAGTCCAGTCAAAATACTCACTTTTTATTCTATCTGTAAGATTCTCCAGAGCTTTTCTTTCCTGTATTCCCATCCTCATCTCGCTTAACATCCTCCTGAATTCCTCTGATAGAGGAGGTTTTGACTCATCAACTACCATAGCTAATGCCTGGTTAAAGCTGTATCCTGCCTTAAGTGAGCCGCTGATTAACTGCAGTGCGTCAGGGAGCTGCTCATGAAATATTTTTAGACGCTGCGCCGTCTTTATATTCAGTAACATAAAAGGACTCAGGACTGCAATTATTACAATGAGTAATGTTATTAATGGATTCCTGCTAAAATAATAAGCTATCATGCCGAGAGCTACTACCGCGAATAAATGAAGGGTTATAAACTCTCCAGTTCTTATCTTCATCCCGGCTCTATCCAGCCTGGACTCGAGAAGTTCAATAAATCCCCTCCTTGTAGCAACTTTCGAAATAATCCTGATTAGCCATCCTAAAAACCCTTTTCTCTCTTTTTCCTCTCCATATTCCTCCTCTTCTTCCTCTTCAGCTTCTCTACCTTCAAGACCATATCCCTTTGCTTTATCCCTTAAGGTCCTTCTTCTCACAGGTATAAAAAGAACCAGTGCATACAGAAAAAGAGAAACAGATATAAAAACCAGAGCAAATAGAACTATTTTTGCCCATCGGCTATTAAAAATATTTAAAAATAAATAATTTATGGAATCAAACACAACTTCCTTCGGAGGCGAAGCATAATATGGATTCTCGTAACTCGTTGTAGCAGAACTGGCAGTATCCATTTTCTCTATACCAACGCTTATTTCTATATTTTCAGCATCCGGCCATAAACTTGTATAGGATATTCTGTACTGATTCGTTATTCTTTTTGATATTTTTTTATATAGCTCCTCAAGCTCCTTTGAATCCACGGCAGTCAATAACTCGCCGCCTGTGCTTTCCGAAATATATTTAATATTCTCCAGGTTATACTCCGGTGACAGCAATGCTATTGAATATATACTGACTTCTTCCTGTTCTGCCCTTTCAATAACTTCCTCGACGCTGTGACTGCTTGCGGTATCAGCACCATCTGACAATACGATAAGGTACCTGTGCTTTATATTATCCTCACTCCTGAACATGCCGCAGGCGGTATAAATACCGTCAAATAAAGAAGTGTCTCCCTCTGCCTCAATGCCTGAAATAGAATCCCTTAATTCACTATGGTCTGAAGTAAAACCTGAATGAGTAATAACACTATCGGCAAAACTTAATGCTGCAGTTTTATCTATGTCCCTCATTTCCCCTATAAAAATAGAAACTGCACTAATAGCATCCCCGATTGGCTCACCTTCCATACTTCCGCTTGTATCCACTGCCAGAACTACTCCAATCGGTTCTGCTATCTCGCCCAGTGCCCTGACCGAAAGGTTGCTTACACTTTCGCCATTCTCCAGCACTACGAAATCTTCCTGCTCCAGACCTGTAGTTCCCAACAATGAATCTTCTTCAAAATTAACATAGATATCTACCCTGGGATAATAGTCAAAGTCAATATCTTTAATTAAAATATCCTCTGACTCCTGTGCATAGGCAGTAAGCGGAGAAATAAAGACTATCGAAAAAATAATAACAAAAAATACGGTACTTAAAAGTAAATACCTTACTTTCTCTTTTATATTTGAGGATGTAAAAAATTTAAACATTTTAAAATTAAAAAAATCTAAATACTAATTGCGGCTTCCCGGCTTATCTGCTACTTAGTTTCTTTTTTAAATACCTCACCCGGTATATCAATGCCGACATTATTCAATTTTTCAATAAATCCGGGCCTTATACCGGTTGATTTAATCCTGCCCTTGAATCTCCCCTCTTCATCCACGCCCATATAATCAAATACAAACAGGTCCTGCAGTGTGATTACATCACCTTCCATGCCCATGACCTCTGTCACTTTCGTAAATCTCCTGGTTCCATCTTTTAATCTGTTCATATGTACTACCAGATTCACAGCAGAAGAAATTTGTTCCCTTATAGCTCTCATTGGTATATCTACTCCTGCCATTAGAACCATAGTTTCCAGACGTGACAGTACATCTCTCGGAGAGTTCGCATGTACGGTACTTAAACTTCCATCATGACCGGTATTCATTGCCTGGAGCATATCCAGAGATTCGCCTCCTCTTACTTCTCCTATAATTATACGGTCAGGTCTCATACGCAGTGCATTACGTACAAGATCTCTTATAGTAACTTCCCCTTTCCCCTCAATATTTGGAGGCCTTGCCTCCAGACGCACTATATTTGTCTGGCTTAATTTGAGTTCGGCAGCATCTTCAATAGTTATTAACCTTTCACTGTTGGGGATAAAGGAAGAGAGAACATTCAGTGTCGTAGTTTTTCCTGTGCCTGTCCCGCCCGAACAAATTATATTTATTTTGCCTTTTACACAAGCTTCAAGGAAATCGGCCACTTTCTGTGTACAGGTGCCCATTCCCACAAAGTCTTCAATAGTAAAAGGTTCAGCAGAAAATTTCCTTATGGTGATTGAAGGCCCATTTAAAACCAGGGGGTGAATAATCACATTAACCCTTGAGCCGTCGGGCAGTCTCGCATCAACATAGGGTGAAGACTCATCAACCCTTCTTCCCACTCTGCTGACAATTTTATTTATTATCTGCATCAAATGGGCTTCATCAAGAAATGTCCTATTTGTACGGTAGATTTTACCAAATTTCTCTACATATATTTTTTTGGGATTATTAACCATAATTTCGGTTATATCATCATCTTTTAAGAACTCTTCTATGGGGCCGTAACCGGTTACATCATTTATGAAATCATTTACTATGGCACTCTTTTCCTCGCCGGTAAGCGGATAGGCATTTTTTTCTATTATTCTCTGTACTTCTCCCCTTACTCTCAGGCTTAACTCTGCATCGCCGATATTTTTCCTGTATATCACATCTGATAGTCTCTCTACCAGCTCCTGGTGGATTTCCTTTTTTATTGAATTTATCTGTGAAGACCTGGCAGCGCCTATTTCATTCTTTTCCCCGTAAGACTTATCTTTATCTTTAGTATTATTTTTTAGGCCTTCAATCTTTCTAATTTTTTCTTCCAGATCCATTAAAAATCACTATCCTCAACACTTAAAAATTCTAAATCCTGCAATTAATATTTACAGTTCCTGCTATCTCCTTTTTGAATCAGATATAATTTTAACAAGCTTTTGTATACTCCTTGCCACCGCAGAGCGGGGTGAATCCAGAATTACCGGTACCCCTTTATTTACAGATATGGGGACTATCCTGTCGCTGGGAATAGCGACATCTACCTTCCTCTGTATGGTCTGCTCTATCTCTTCCAGAGTAATACCAACTTTACTGTCTGCACGGTTAAGAATTACATATATATTTTCCCTGGGGAATTTCAACTGTTCCAGCATCTGCAGCGCAATTTTTAAGTTCTTTATACTCGGCGTATCCTTACTGGTTACGATACACAGATAATCGGTATCCCTGAGAATATCCAAAATATTATCCGAGAAATAGGATGCGGTATCTACAACCGTATAGTCGCTTATCTGTGAAAGGTTTTCCAGAATTTTCATGGTAACTTTACTATTTATACCCGTACCCTTGGATAAATCAAGCGGTGCCGGGAGAACTCTCAGCCCCGAACTGTGCGTGGTTAAGAAATCGTGCAGAACTTTCGGATCCAGCTCGTTTATAACGGGTAGTATGTCATAAACTGAATATTTCGGATTAAGACTTAACATCAAGGCAATATCCCCGAATTGATAATTCGTATCAAAAATGGAAACTTTTTTTCTTGCTCTATTTATAAGGCCAATGGCAAGATTAACCGAGATAAATGATTTGCCTACTCCTCCCTTGGTTCCAAAAACAGTAATACGCCTGTGAACTGCCTTACTTCTCCCTATATCCGTATCTTCCTTTAAAAGGCTTTTTCCTGCCCTATCAATTGCCTCTTTCAAATCGCTATAACTAAAAGGTATCTCGAGAACATCGTGAATATTTAGCTTTAATGCCTTCTTCAGCATTTCTGCCGACATCCCCCTTACCAGCAAAATTATCTTGGCAAAATAAAGGCTTGAACGATAGGAAACCAGTAGATGTTCAATATCACTTAGCTTATATACCGGACCTACCAAGATTAGACAGGGTTTCCTTTCAGCAAGCAGAGCTTCCAGATCACCGAGATCCGTACCTGTTCTTGTTACTTCCAGATCCGGAAATTTTTCAAGCAAGTATTTTGCTTTATCTATGCTATTCACTTCGCTATCTATTATAGCTACTGGTATTTTACTCATATCTTTAAAGTTCCCTTTTACTTTTTAATAATCGTAATTTCAGTCAAAAATGTTATCAAGAGTCCTGCCGGGTGTATCCTCTTTTTCAATCCCGTCTACCGGTACCAGAGCAAGCCAAACACTGCCCATTTCTTCTGAAAATACCATTCTCTCTGAATCTTCAGGGGTAACGGCAAGAGTAACCGTACTAATCTCTTTAGATGCGCTCTCGGTTCTGGTCTGTACCCCGAATAACTCCCCATTTCCATCCGGACTGGACGTTACTTCTCTTGTTCCTACATATAAAACTTCCACATTCCATAATAATGTTTTTGTAAGCTCTTTTTCAATTTCAATAGAAGATTCTCCGGATTCATAAATTTCCTCCGTGAGCTCTTCACCTTCTATGCCGGTTCCTTCCACCTGCTCTTCATCATCAGAAGCAGTTTGCCCGGGAAAGAAAGTGGCTATGACATTTACTCTATCCCCCACATTAATGAGATTTGAAACTCCTATAACTTCATCAATCGGGATCGAAACTGCTACCATGCCATCAGGTATCACGAATACCAATCCCATTTCTTCAAGCTTTGCGAATTTCGTAGTGGTAATCTGCTCACCTTCGTTAATGTTATTGGCCGCTACATATCCCTCATACCCATCAAGAGAGGTCAAAGCACCTTCAGCAATATATTTTCTGGGAACACCTTTAATTTCTACCATGTTTCCCTCAGCCAGAACTTCAACAGGCATCTCCTTCGGGATATTTATTGCTGCAACCAGTACCTCTACTTTTTCAATTTCTTCTTCCATTGATGCCCGCATACCATTAATGTAAACTATTACGCCAAATACTGCTGCTGCTCCTATAATCAGGGCCAAAAAAAGTAATATTATTCTTAGTTTCATATTGTTTCCTTAATATTTTGTTATATAATTATTATAAAACATTTTTTATGTTTTTTCTATCAAAAAAATTATATCAATCTCAATCCCACAGTCTTATCACTTTCAAACCAACAGCCGGGTTGCCATTAAAAGCTCCTATTTCACCTTTATTTATAATCAGCGCCTGGTGGGTAAATCTGCCAATAATTTCTTTTCTTTTATTATGGCCATAACCAACTTCACGTATATCTGTTATAATAAATGGGGCAAATGCTTCTATCTCAACCCATACTTCAGGCCAGTCTTCGGGATATTCTTCCCACCACTCCTGAAGCTCTGTATCATAAATTATAGGTACCATTACGAACTGGTCGTCATCTCTTGAGAGCTTTATCATATTCGTATAAGGATCATAATAAGTTAGCTGGTAAAAGCTTTCCCAGGTATCTATCCTGGAATTCAATGCACTCACAGTATGA
The DNA here is from genome assembly GCA_034660395.1 of Actinomycetota bacterium. GTDB lineage: Bacteria > Actinomycetota > Humimicrobiia > Humimicrobiales > Humimicrobiaceae > JAQVEM01. The sequence goes on along the minus strand of JAYEJA010000148.1, from coordinate 1,248 downwards.
TTTATGAGTCGCCTCTCGAATCCTCGGGTAAATACCATATTCCCCTCTTCCATGGGTTCCTGGTAGCCATTGGTTAGCCTGTCTTTATATCTTCGGTTCCACTGCCCGGGATGATCGGTTGTATCCCATGCAATAAAATCGCTATCTTCCATTTCTCCGCTTATTATTTTTCTGTCCCCTGCTACATTCCAGAGCCACTCTCTCCAGTTTGTTCCTTCCGGGATAACTACAGCCCATGGAACGACTCCATACAGCTGAACCGGGCTGCCGGCCACTGCTGTTGCTTCTGCACTCAGGCTAACCGTATCCATACCGAATATCCTTGCAAAATATAACGGCGCTTCCCGATTTGATAAAGCCACGGTTATGGTGTCATTCTGGGCGTAAGTTGAACTTACTTCTATGCCCTCTGCAGTATAATCACGGCAATTGTAGGCGATATCAACATTATTTTTCTCCGCATATTCGACTGCCTCATATACAGCGAGCTGAACACTTTCCGGCAGTTCCTGCGCGCCTGCCAGCGCGGCAGCGTCAGCAACGGTCTGATAGAAACCCCTTTTCTGGTAAAGAGACCCCAGGTCTATCACCAGGGCGGTCATTCCCAGAATAACCACGATTAAAATAACAATTATTACTGCTACCTGCCCGTTCTGGTTTAAAAAAATTTTTTTAGGGATTTCCTTATATATTTTCATCTCAATTTATGAATAAATAATTATAGAATCAATCTACTTTTCCTTTCTCATAGTTGCCTCTCCCTTGAGCTCAATAGGACCCCACCTTCCTGCGAAAGGTATATCTATAAAGAAGATCTCGCCTTCTACAGTAATCCTTACCGGGTCTCCTATTTCGGTACCTTCAGGATAGTCAACATCTATATTAGCAATTTCAACACTTGGCGCGCTATCTATAACTGCCTGTTCAAAAGCAGCAGGGTCTTCTTCATGAAGGCCTACTGAAGCAAGGCGTGCTCCTTCCCTGGCCGCATGAGTAAGGGCTATATAATTGTTATAAGCTACCCCGAACTGTACTATGCCCAGAATAAGCATAATAAGTATCGGAAGGATAATCGCAAATTCTACGGCACTTGAACCCTTCTTACAATATAAAAATTTAATAAACCTTTTCATATAAACTAATTTATAAAAAATATTATTATAAATTATTATACCCAATAATATAAATTATTGGGTATAATAATTTTTTTTCTAGTTCCACAGCTTTAAAAGCTGTGGAACCACCATA
>JAYEJA010000147.1:0-1593 GCA_034660395.1 Actinomycetota bacterium | reverse complement strand
AAATTAAATTTAATATAAAAGTTATTGGATAAAAAACGCTTGTCTCAATATATGATAATAAAGGATAACCACTAAAATTGAATTTATTCCAAAATGGTAGTTCAAAATCCTTTATTAAATCCACCATCAATTGGCGGAAAGGTATAGCAATAGCAGTCGGGTCTCCTGAACCAAAAATCACCGAACTCAGTTTAAAGGAATCCCTGAAGAATAAAAATGGTAAAACCAGGAAAATTAGGACTATTAAAATATCTATTTTGTATTTTTTTAGAAAACTATTCAACTTTTTTATTTTGATTTAAAAACCTAATATTCAACACCTAAAAACCTTATAAGAGCTGTCAGTAAGCACCGCTTCCCCTGAATATTCTCATAATGGTAAGGATGATTATTTTAAATTCCAGCCATATTGACCAGTTCTGTATGTAATATAAGTCCAGCTTAATTCTCTCCTCATAATTAACATCACTCCTGCCGCTAACCTGCCACAGCCCTGTTATTCCCTGACTAACTTCCATCCTCTTCTTTTCCCAGTCTTCAAGCTGGTCCCCTTCATCTACGGCAAGTGCCCTTGGCCCTATCATACTTAAATTACCTTTCAGGACATTTATAACCTGGGGTATTTCATCAATGGAAGTCTTTCTAAGAAAGCGGCCTATTTTCGTAACCCTGGGGTCTTCCTTTATTTTAAACTCGCTTTTCCTGTCATATAATTTCTTTATATATTCTTTTTCCCTATCTGCCCCGGTTCTCATGGTCCTGAACTTATAAACGTTTATTTTCTTAAAATTTTTACCATATCTCTCTTGCCTGTACAGTACAGGCCCTTTTGAATCAATCTTTATTAGAATCCCGATTACAGGATAAATCACCATAAATATAATAAATAATACTATTGCTATGGAATAATCAATCATGAATTTTATAATCTTATCAAATGTCTTTATCTCAACTTTCTGTATCTGTATCAAGGGTATTCCCATATAGTCAAACATCTTCATTCTTGATACCGAAAATTCAAATAAAGAAGGCGACATCTGGACCTCTATATTCTGCTCGCTTATCTTATCCATAAGCGTCAAAATATCAAAATATTTAAGCTCCGGAGAGGATATTATTATCCTGTGCACATTGTATTTCTTAACTATTGAGCCCAGACTCCAAAGTGTTCCAAGTACTTTTATGTCCCCCTGTAAATCGGGCTGCGCGGAACCATTTTTATCAAATTTATCTTCAATAAAGCCGATAACATTAATTTTTTCAATCATACTCTTTTTAAATGTGTGCGCAATCCTTTTACTTTCCTCATTAATTCCGATAATGGCTACATTAGTCTTTTCCCCTGTTCTGGATAAGAAGATAAAAAATAATCTCTTTACAATGGTTCTGCTAAAAATGACCAGAACTATTGGAATTATGGTGGAATAGACCAGCCATAATCGTGATAACTGGTAACCCTCCCTGTTGAAGTAATAATTAAACATTATTATAAGGAAAATACTTATAATAACGCTGGAGGCAACCCCCTCGTTCTCTCCCATACCGCGGTAAAGATTCCTGAAACTGTATAATTTCCTGAAAGCAAAGATAGCA
>JAYEJA010000146.1:0-1627 GCA_034660395.1 Actinomycetota bacterium | reverse complement strand
TGGTAGATTTGCTTCTCTGAACTTAATATTCTAGCCCGGATTATTCATACCGGTTTTAAAAAGTAATGGAAAAGAGCCTCCTTTTTTGGTATAATGTCGTCAATAAGATGACAGAATAACCTTGGAAAAGGAGGCAAAACCATGAATACAGACTGTAAACGTCAATATTCATTTAACTTTTACCAAAAAAAGATGTAATTGTCAATTTTAAAGGCGGTCAAATAACCTCGGATGAATAAATGTGCTCAGCCTGAGAAACAACCATTTAGGTTGTTTCTCCGAGACGGCTTCGCAGGCTTAATTCCTTTGCGAGAATTTGATAAACGCTGGAAGCTTACGGAAGAAATCGATAACTGTATTACAGATAACCGGCAGAAAAACCTGATAAAACATCAACAGTTGGAAATGCTCAGGCAGAGGTTGTATCAGATAGCGGCGGGCTATGAAGATGCCAGTGACTGCAACCTGCTGCGCAATGATATAACAATGAAATTAGCAGCAGACAAACAGGAACTTTCTGAGCCGCTGGCTTCCCAGCCTACTGTCAGCCGGTTGGAGAACAGAGCGATAGAACAAGAAGTTGAGAGAATGAATAAGTTAAACATTGACTGGTACATTAAGACCAGGCATGAAGTGCCGGAAGAAATCATTCTTGATATAGATTCCACCGATGATGAAACCCATGGCGGCCAGCAACTTGCTCTTTTCAATGGTTTTTATGGGGAATATATGTACCATCCGCTGTTAATCTATGAAGCAAAAAGCGGGCACCTTCTTTCGGCGAGATTACGCAAAGGCACGGCCCATACCGCCGAAGGAGCTGAAGAGATGCTGGAGAATGTTATTGACAGGCTGCAGAAAAAGTTTCCCGGAACAAAAATATATGTGCGAGGAGACAGCGGTTTCGGCAAACCGGAGCTCTACGGACTCTGCGAAGGGAAAAAAGTTCAATACACCATTGGAATTAAGGGGAATCCAGTATTAAAGAGAAAAGCCCATAAAGTATTTGAGAAAGCCCAAAAAGAGTATGAAGAAACCGGCAAACCGGTTCAACTTCATAACAGTTTTATTTACCGGGCGGGAAGCTGGGTAAAATCAAGGAGGATTCGGTTTAAAGCAGAATGTAACAGCGAGGGTACAAATTTAAGATTTATGGTTTCAACCAAACTTGGACGCAGTAAAGATGTATTCAAATTCTACAATGGAAGAGGGGAATGTGAAAACCGGATAAAGGAACTTAAAAATGGATTTTCGGCAGACAGGCTAAGCTGTCAAGAATACCGGGCAAATGCATTCAGGCTGGCATTGCACAGTTTAAGCTATAATCTGGTTAATCTTTTCCGGGAAAAGATTCTCAAAAATACCGAACTTGCTTCGGCCCAGATAGATACATTGAGGTATAAATTTTTCAAGATAGGGGCAATAGTAAAAGAGACTTGTCGTAAAATATGGATAAAGATAGCCGAAGGCTGGCCATATAGAAATTTATACGGTCAAATTCATGCCGCCCTGGCCTGCAACGGGCCGCCGGCCGGGTATTATTAAAAGGCAAATTTTAAGAAAAATGTTAAAAACAGCGGTGAGGTATGTCTTATGAGTATATATTTTGTGACACAGCTGTCCGGTA
>JAYEJA010000145.1:0-1635 GCA_034660395.1 Actinomycetota bacterium | reverse complement strand
TACATCAGATTGGGAAGTTAACCCGGAATAACAAATACATCACCTCCCCGCTATTTTTTTATTTCTTAAAGATTAAATATGCTATTATTAAAACCGCTATAATTCCAATAACCCACCAATACCACATGCTATTCACCTCCTTTAAAAAATTTTTTGCTGTACTTTAACTATTCTCTTATAAGCCATATCAATGTATTCCTGTTTTATCTCAATGCCTATAAATCTTTTTCTTTGTTTTAAGGCCACCAATGCAGTGGTTCCGGCTCCCATGAATGGGTCTAAAACTATACCGCCTTCAAAACCAGCATTACAGCCACAATCGGTATAGCCAATAAATTTTTTACCCTCTCCTGCGAATTCTTTATCCCCTTTATATTTTTCATAATGAGGTCTCGTTCTTTGTGTAGAACCCCATTTTTCTTTAAACCTTCCACTTTTTGTATCTCTTGCCCCAATATTAAAAGCATTATCTGATTTACCTTTATATATTTTTACCCTTGCCTTCCCGCACTTCTTACAAACAAATTCAGGACATCCTGCTTTAATCGGTATTTCAATTAACCCTTCCGGATATACCGCAAAATGGGCTTCTGGAAATGGCTGAGTTGGAATAGTCCAGACAGTTCGTTTATTACGGCCATTAGGGTTATAGTCATTTGGTCCATGTGAATGTTTTGAATATTGTTTATTACTATCATTTAATTTTCGTTTTAACATATCTCTTTTCTGAAATTCTTTTATAGTTAAATGCTTCTCAAATTGCTGTTCAAACCAGTATTTCTTACTCTTAACGAAAAAGTAAACATATTCAAAATCTACTGTAAATCTATCCTTTGCACTTGAAGGCATACAATTCGGCTTGTGCCAAATTATAGTATTGCGTAATATCCAACCCCGATTAACCATTTCTATTGCAAATCGTTGGGGAATAAGCATCAAAGATTTATCCGGTATATTTGTTTTTATACTCTTTACGCCCTTTTCATTTAATTTTTTATAATCATTCTTACCTTGCCAACCTCTACCACCACCGGAATAACTATCTCCCAAATTTACCCAGCAGGTCCCATCTTCCCTTAGTACTCTTTTAACCTCATCGAAGATATCGCATAGATGTTTTATATATAATTCAAAGGTAGGTTCAAGTCCCAGGCTGCCACGCCAAGCATTGCATTTTAAGCAAAATTGACCTATATAACTTTCTTCCTGAACCGTTTTTCTATTATTTGGGTCAAATACTCCTCCAGTATTCCATTGAGTAGTCTTTGGTATTTTTCTTTTATTTCCCCATTCATGCTCACAATTTTTATCCCCATCCCATATAACCGGTTCAACGCCATAATCTCTCAAGGACCAATATGGCGGAGAAGTTACACAGCAATTAACTGACTCATCAGGAATAGTTTTTAAGACTGTTTTTGTATCACCTTGTATTATTTTATTGATATAGTCATCTGGATATTTCATTCTTGCTCCTTAAAATAATGTTTTTGGAATAGCTTTAATTCTTTTATTAATCATTAATTAGTTTCCTTTATATTGCCTGCCCTGGCAATGCTACCCCCACATTGCAACCAACTCCACACCTACATTACCGTAGTCCAAACCTGACGTTACTCCCTTCCTTCTAACGTC
>JAYEJA010000144.1:0-1645 GCA_034660395.1 Actinomycetota bacterium | reverse complement strand
AGGAATTTCTTTAGAGGCGATCAACTGGTTATTCATAGTTATACCTCCATTAATAATAAATAATTATTACTTACTACTGCTTATAGTATAACTATGATGTGCCAATGTCAAATTATTTTTCCTATTAAAAAATCCAATTCCGGAAGAGCCTTCGCGTATACTCTGGTGGAGGCTAGTAGACGACTTTCGCAACTTTTGCTTGAGTGATGAAACCAAAAAAGTATATCGAAAGTTAGAAGAAGTGATCGGGGTCTGTTAAGATTTTAAAAGAGCAGAACCTCTTACCCTTGGCATAAATCATTCCCCCTACGATAGCTTATAATCTCACTAAAGGATTGTCAAACTAAGAACCGTCCCCTGTTTTACTCTGTTTTATCCCCGCAAGCTACCAAATCGCTCTTTAAATTCCATCATAAACTTTTTCCCTTTAATTATTTCTTGATTAACAAAAATTGCCTTACCAGTCCTTATGACCCGAGTAACCAAAGAATTATGATTAATGGCTCTTGGAAGATGAACAGGTTTGGTATCATCAATATTACAAGGAAAGGAGATCTTGTTTTTCTTCTTATTTACTAAGGCAATATATAAATTAGTGGTATCGAGGACGTTACTCAGCTCCTTATGGATGGTCTTGTAGAGGCGGTTAAGACTAATGGGGAAAATGGCAGACTTGGAGATATTATAAAGGACTTGTTGTAGTTGTTCATTCTGTTTGCGTTCGGCAACACCCCGGGCTATACCTGCGATGGCTAGAATACCGACAAAAATTATTAGAATAATTAGAAAAAGAATTTCTCGCCAGTTAATTAAACTTTGTGGTGCACCGAGTAAGTAGTGAGGAATATCTAACACTTCGCTCAGGAAGATTATAAAACTTAAAAACATAAACGTAATAATTATAACAAACACTTCTCGGTTTTCTTTGATTTTTTCTATCCATATTCTCGGTTTTAAAATATTATCTTTTAGATTGAGTTTTAATTTCATTTTTATAGACCCTAAAAATATTAAACTCAAAGGAATAGATTCTGGGTCAGGATTCAGGCTTCATAACTTCACATCTTTTCTATTCTCCTTTTACATTTTGTGAATTTGTGAAGACCCCACTACCCTTTTAGTGTTTTTTCCATAAAGGTTTCCTATTTTCAAGAAAAGCCTGTACTCCCTCTTTAGCATCTTTGCTCAAGCACAAAGAGGCAAAAAGTTCCCCCATATAATCTATCGCTTGATGGTAAGGTAAATCCTGCATCTGATAAATGCCCCTTTTTCCTATTTGAAGTGCAAGAGGACTTTTTCGGGAAAATTTTTCAGCCCACTCCATCGTTTTTCCCTCAAGCTCTTCGGAGGGCACTATATGGTTTACCAAACCTAACTTTTCTGCTTCTTCTGCGGAAATAATATCTCCGGTTAAGATTAACTCCAAAGTCTTTTTTCTTCCAACCAATCGGGACAAAGGGACAGCAGGTCCTAAACAAATCAATCCAAGATTAATGGCTGTTGTACCAAATTTGGCATCTTCGGAAGCAATGGTAAAATCGCTGGCATAGACCAAGCCTGCTCCATTGGCAATAGCATAACCTTTTACCGATGTAATCACTATTTTTTTCATCCTGGCTATTGTATGATTATGCTCATCCATTAG
>JAYEJA010000143.1:0-1647 GCA_034660395.1 Actinomycetota bacterium | reverse complement strand
AATCTTTCCCCTCTAAGGGTGAGGAGACTGTAATTGGTAAAAAGGAGAATTGTTATATGGATATAAAAACTGTATTGGATATCATCGCTAATCAGGGGTTTCCTATCGCCTTATCGATACTCTTGATTTTTCGTATCGATAAGTTTATGCAGGAGATAGTAACTGCCCAGAAAGAAGGATACCGGCAGGTCCTGGAGAACACCAAAGAGATACATAATACGATTACCAGCTTAAACCAGCAGAACCGGGAGTATTATTCCCTGCGTTTTGCGGAGGTGCAGAAGGAATTATCCGGGATGAAGGTGGAGTTGGGAAAAATTGAATAGAGATAAAAGCAAGAGGGGGACAAGCTGCCTCTCTATAAGAAAAAGCAGCCGGTCCCCTCTTTTTCAAAGGACCGTCTCCTGATGAAATGTGACAAACGAAACGTCCCTCTGTCTTATTTTAGGAGAAAGATTTGAATTCGTGACCTATTTTTCGGGCTCGTAATGTATTGTCCATGTTAATACCCATATTTATTCCAATTTCTGCCAGGAGATTCCAACCAGCAGCAATTTCAAGATAATTAGTAAAATCACCATATTCTGGAATTATAATAGTAGGGAATATAGTTTTTCTTGTAGAAATTGCTACTACTTTTAACCCTATACCATCGATAAGCACATTCTTATATTTTTCCTCATCATTCTTAAATGGATCTATAATTACTACCACCTCATCTGCATCCATAACTTCTTCGATACCGTGAAAAACATATGTGCCTTCTAAAAAATCCGATTTCTTGCGGGCTACTTCGTTTGCCTTAAGGGTTAATTCTTCTGCCACGCCATTATTTCTACCCGCAAAGTAAATAATTTTCGAGTTAACTAAAGTTTCTATAATCTCATCTGGAATATGCATCTCCAAAACTTGAGTTATTAATCTACCCAGCTTACTCAAGTCGGTTAAAGATAAATTATTCAATTTCCTAAATAATAAATCGTAAAAAAGTGCCTGCTCTACTACTGATTTTGTGGCAGGAACTGCGTTCTCTTTACCGCAGGTTAGCAGATATGATATATGCGCTTCATTCATTATAGGAGTCTCAGCATTGGCAACGATACTAATGATATTATTGTGATTTTGTCTTTTTAATTTTCGGATTAATTCTAAATCTTCTTTTGTTTTTCCAGAATTAGATGCTACAAATACCGTGCTATCTAAAAGATTATACTCCAAGGCTTGAGAGGCACAATCTGTATAAAAATCTTGTTTATAACCTTTTTTTCTGGCTTCATACATAATTTTTTTTGCCGGAAAAATACGGGATGAACCCTCACCGGTAAAAAATATTCTATCTTTTTTTACTTCTTTTTCATAAGATAATATTTTTTTTATGTCAAGATGCTTGGTTATTTCACCTGTCTCGAGCATCTCTTTGATTAAAAAAACTTATTATATTTATTATCCCGTAAATTCAACTCTAACCTCCTATTGCTAAATAACGATTATTCATTTCTTAAAAAATTTAATTCACTATACCTGGGGAGTTCTCCCACAAGTGGTTTGATGTATTTTATATATTCTTCAGTTACAAAGTCCCCTTGATCATTTATGTATTTATCATCTATCGGTCTTGTATGTAAAGCCACTTCATCAAGCGAAACT
>JAYEJA010000142.1:0-1659 GCA_034660395.1 Actinomycetota bacterium | reverse complement strand
CTCGAAAATAAAAATTTAGCACTCCAGGTGGTTCGAATTTTTGGGGTGCAGTGAGCGCTGGGTTTATTAACCTGAATTATTCATAAATTATGCCGACACCAATATTTATTTTCCATGATATCCGCCAGTTACATTGATTTTTCCTTCAGCATAACATTCAACTCTTTTCCCATGCACTTCTTTTCCTCTATGTCGGCATTCTTTACCCTTCGGGCGAGCCGATCTTACGACCTCTGCTATAATAAGATTGTCATCGCGAGCGAAGCGTGGCGATCTAGCAACCTCGACTCGTGAATAATCCAGGTTAATATAAATGTAAAGAAGCAAATAAATATTATTTATTTTATGAGGAAAATTCCAATAACATGTAATATTTTCAATGGATTAATGATTAAAGAAATTATAATCTGTATTTTTTAAAATAGCGTTGTTAAAAATTCATCCAGTGCTTTCGCTGAAACATCCCATACGAATTTTTTCATAACCCGTTCGCGGCCTTGTTCGCCAAGTTTGTGGCGGAGTGTATCGTTTTTAAGTAAAGTAAGCAGTGCTTCGGCGGTAGCATCTGGATCATCTGGAGGTACAAGGAGGCCGGAATAATTATGTTCGACCGCTTCACGTACTCCTCCCGTGTCTGCTGCAATGACCGGTTTACCGCACGCATTAGCTTCAAGATATACTATTCCAAAACCTTCAACATCAATCCCGTTCTCAAGCATTTTTGAGACCATTATTAATAGGGTAGAATTCTGTAAATGTGTAATAAGCTCTGTGTCGGAACAGTACCCATAGAATCTGACATGGTTTTCGATGCTCAGTTGTTTGGCCAATTGTTTATAATAGTGGATGTTGCCTTTGCCGACTATTTTATATGATAGTGTTGGGATTTCTTTTACTACCTTGGGAAGGGCATGTAATACGGTGTCAATACCTTTGCGTGGGGCAAGTCGCGCGATAGTAAGTAGAATCGGATTGACAGGATCGGGTGCAGGTTCGAATTTATCCGGATTTACACAGGGATGAATAACTTTTATTCGTTCTTGTGATATATTTAATGATTTGATAAGAAGTCCTTTTGCGTAGTGTGAGCTAGTTATAAATCCTGACGCGCTATTTAATATATTCCTGAAAAATGTTTTATTATAGAAGGATTGGGTCATTTTTTTAGAAAGACGCATAAGGTCCATGCCATGAAAAAATATTATGTATGGAATCCCGAGTTTCTTTTTGAAACGATGAGCGTAATATGCAAAAGGGCGCATGTTGCCTACTAATAATATATCCGGTTTTTCTGCTTTGATTATTTTTGTTGCATAGGGAAGTGTAAGTAGAATATCGAGGGTGGTTTTGATTTTACTGCCAGTACGGTTGAATCTATATACCGGGAAATCATAGTTCTGCTCATTAGAGGGAACATCAGAATCAATAGGAGGTTTTACTGTTAAAACGGCTGTTTTGTTAGAAGAGAATGTTTTTGTATACGCGCTGAGGAGGTTATAATAATAAGTTGTCATTCCACCGGGTGTCGGCGGAAAGTCATACGTTATTAATAGTATTTTCACGATATGTTTCCAATCTCTATTTTAAGTAATTATATCTAAATTGTTTTATTATTATAGACCTTCACGGAATTCTAACTCATTGTATATCAATAACTTA
>JAYEJA010000141.1:0-8489 GCA_034660395.1 Actinomycetota bacterium | reverse complement strand
AACTATACAACCTCCTGCTTCCATATCCGCCTGCTTCATTTGCAGAAGGCTTGATGAAATCTGTCCTGTCATAATAGTCAAGCTGCTTGTATGTAATCCCTATTATTTTACATGCTTCACTTGAACCATATACTTTTTTTATTACATAATCTTCCATTTTATCTGCTTATCGCCTTAATTTTTAAAAGTTTACCCTGTTGCAATTTTAATTACATTCTTGTAATTACATTAATGTAATTTTAAAATTTAAAAATATTAAAGTCAACATAAAAATAATAAGGAAATTCCTGTTTAAAGGGATTTATGAGTGAGTTATCAGGGTGATTTAATTAAGAAATTTTTAATTAAAAGTAAATATTTACCGTTTTAAAATAAAAATTTTAAAAAGTTTTTATTTTTTATTAAAGTCTTCGGGCCTTATACGATTTAGAAATTTTTTAAATTTCTTCACTTCTTCATCTATTGACCTAATCTCCAGGCCGCCCGATTCAATAACATGCTCTGAAGCAAAAATATCACATTTTATCCTTACGGCAGTCGCTATTGCATCAGAAGGTCTGGAGTCAACACTTATTACCTTTTTATCTGTATTTTTTAAATTTATTACCGCATAGAAAGTATTATCCCGGATGTCTGTTATTTCAATATTGTCAACTTTAATTTTTAGGTTATTGATAATATTAATTATTAAATCATGAGTCATTGGGCGGGGTGTTTTTATATTTGACATCTCAAGAGCTATGGCAGAAGCCTCAAACGGCCCTATCCATATTGGAAGATACCTGTTACCCTTTTCCTCTTTTAGAAGCAAAATAGGCTTTTGTGAAGGCATTTCTATTCTTACACCTTCAAGTTTCATTTTTATTAAGTTATTATTTTTATCTTTCATATTTTAAGTAAAATAAATAAAATTTAATCCCGACTTTAATTATATAATACATCAAATAAAAGTTAATGCATGTTTTTTACATAGTTAACTTTATATTATAAAAAACGAATTAAAAATATATTAAATTAAATTATTGCAGGAAAGTAATTTAAAAAGTATTTATATTAAATGGTTTTTATGGCTATATATTCGAGCTGCTTTTTAACGACTCTATATCCTTTTTTACGGTATCTAATTTTAATTCGTATATTGAGCTCATGTTTCTAAATTTTTGTTTATAATCAAGCCCATACCCCACTATATATTTTCGTCCTATCTTAAATCCCACGTACTTGATATCTATATTTGATATTCTTCTTACATCCCTGTCAAGAAGGGTGCACAATTCGATACTCTTTGGAAATCTTGATTTTAAATTTCTTAAAAGATAACTAATAGTGAGCCCTGTATCGATAATATCTTCAACTATCAACACATCCTTACCTTCTATTGATTCATCCAGGTCTTTCGTAATTCTAACCACTCCTGTTGAAGTGTCATCAATACCGTACGTGGATATGCTCATAAAATCAATTCTTAACGGGAGGTCAATTTGCTTTATCAAATCGGACAAAAAAATTACTCCTCCTTTTAAAACACTGATAAGGAGTAAATCTTTATTTTTATAATGCTCGGTAATAGCTCTTCCCAGATCAGAAACTCTCTTTTCTATGTCCTCGCTGCTAAATAATTCCCTTCCCAGTATTTTATTTTTTATAAGTCCGTTTTCAGTATTTTTACTCAAGATAAAATATTAAAAGTTAAATTTATATTATTAATATGAAAGTTTTTCTTCACTCTGGACCATTGCTACCCAGGTAGAGCCCCTGTTAAATAATACTATATTTCCCGAATCATCCCTGAAGGTAAAAGGATCGAATACGGAGCTTCTCTCCCAGGTTCCTTCTATTACATTACCATCCATAAAGAAAAAAGCCTTGCTGTTGTCGGTTGTTCCAGTAGTTCTAACGACCATATGGCCATACTGGTCAATTGGGCCGTCTATACTGGTCATCATTACGATAACGTTGTTTACAGCAATTTGCTCACCTGTTTCATAATCCTTATGGGGAGTTCCTGCCGTATATTTTAGATATTTGTTGCTGTCCCTGTCATAGACAAAATCAACCTTATAATTTTCATAGGAAAAATCTATGGCAATATCCGTAACGTCACCTTTCTCGGAATCAACAGCATCTATCTTAAATCTCAGTGGAGATTGGCCGCCTTCAAGGGAATATCCGTATCCGGAGGCATCTTCCTTAATACCCTCTGTAGACATGAATGCAGTGTGCTCCGTAATATTACTTCTGCTTGTATCCCTCCACCCGGAGTCCGTATATGGCAGATAGGCATCGCTATTTGCATCAAGAGCGTCCATGTCCATAGTTTTTATCGTATCATATGCTTCAGGGTATGTTCCCCAGAAGGTATACACGGGGTCAAAACTTCTCGCTATTTCAGCATAATATATTCTTGCACTTCTTACAGGTCCGATAGTTCCGGCATCATTAGAAGAATAAACAGCTACATATCTGGTAACTCCTCCCTCATCTACAACTTCAAAAACTATATCTGCATTTATAAGTCCGGACTGCGGTCTTGAATCAGGGCTGTTTTCAACCATTGTCGCTATAGGCCTGCTGTCACTTACAGTATCGGAAATTTCAAGGCCGCTTAATATATTGATATCGCCTGTTATTTCCATTCCATTAACGCTGTCTTCCCCATCATCAGCTTTATCTTCTTCATCTTCCCCATCATCAGTTATTCCATCTCCATCCTCTACCATATCTGATGTATCCGGCTCGACTGTATCACCGGTATCTTTCCAGCAGCCGGAAAGAGCTGCAGTAAAAATAACCGATATAATCAAAAGCGACATTGCTATTGATGATAAAAAATTATTTGTTTTATCTTTTTTAAAGCTCAATTTGTTTTACCTCCGTTTTTTTTAAAAAAATCTTTTTGGTAATAAATTTTTAACTATTATAGTTATAATAATCAAAAAATAAAATACCATTAATAATATTATTATAAACAATGTTTGCCTGTAACCTGATGTAGACAGCTCCTGATGTATGAATCCATCACCTATACTTTCATGAGAAACCAGACCAACTTCTTCTATTTTTTCGCCGTTTACAATAATATTTGCCGAACCAAGTATTTCATTTTTTTCCAGGGGAAGGCTGATATCCTCATCAATATTATTCTCAACATTCAGCTCGTCACTGTTTTTGTTTAAAAGGCTTACGTAGTCCCTCTCGGGATAAATATCTACGTCTAATCTTGTACTTCCCCCAACCTCCATAGATGAAACAGGTTCTTCTGAATCAACTATCTTTACATATTCCAGGTTATCATATGCCCAGTCAATCAATCCGTATATATCGCTTTCTCTTGCCCCGGAAGATGCGCTATTCAGTACTACCGTAATAAGATTAAGGTCTTTTTTTTCAGAATAAATTGCCATGCAGAAACCTGCATTACTTGTATAACCGGTTTTTACTCCTTTTATATAATTGTATCCAAGAAGGTCATTGGTATTTGTAATTTCGATTTCCCTTTCATCTATCTTGATTGTGTCTTTTTCGGTATTGACTATTTCAGAAAAAAGCTCATTCTTCATACAATATGAAGCAACTATCGCCATATCCTCTGCTGTTGACATGTGCCCGGGGAATTTATCATCAAGACCGTTAGGATTCTCAAAAAATGAGTCATTGGCTCCTATCTCCTTCGCTTTCTTATTCATTAACTCTATAAATTCTTCAAGGTCTCCGGAAACATATTCTCCAAGCGCAATTGCTGCATTATTATGTGAACTTATAAGTGCAGCTTTTAAAAGATCAATCAGGCTTATCCTGTCGCCCGTTCTAAAAGTAAAAGAAGAATGATTACTTCCAGATGCATTTTTAGGAATTTCAACAATTTCCTCCAGGTTATCGATATTTTCAATTGCTACTATTGATGACAGCATTTTTGTTAAGCTGGCAGGATACATCTGGCTGGACGAGTTTTTCTCCCACAATATTTCTCCTGTATCACAATCAATAATTACGGCAGATTCTGCAGTTATTTTAATATCTTCATCATATCTTGCAGTATACGGGCTGGAGTAAATATTACCGGGGTTAAAAAGGATAAGTAAGAAATTAAGTAAAAAGAAAATTAAGGATAATAAAAATATTCTATAAATCCTTAATTTTATTCTTCGTGAAATCAAAGAATTCCTATTTATCATTTGTGTTTTTCCAGAAACTTTTTATTCCTTTTTTTTATTAAAAGTTCTTGAAAATCGCAAAGCATTATTTCAAGTTTATTTGCAGTTCTTGATGCTCTTAAATGTTCCTCTTTTTTGTTTGACATAAGAAGCGGGAGTATTATTTGCTGTATAAATGCCGATGAGCGGCTTGCAAAATTTTCAAATAATTTTAAATGTTTTACATGAATGCCATACTTTGAAAGATTGCTTATAATTTTTAATATTTCCGTATCATTGTTTTTTATTATATATTTTCCATTTTCTTCATTCCAATCAACAATGTCATTTTCTATTAATTCCTTTATATAAGACTGCGATAATTTAAATTTTTTGCCGAGTTCGGAAATGGAAAACACCCTGGGTTCGCTATCCGTTTTAAACTCTTCTCCCAGTTTAAGCTGTATATTATCTATTGGATGGTTGTTCTCGCTAATGAATTTTTTATATTCTCTTGATTTTAGCTTTTCCTTAATTACATCAAGCGGCATATAAAAATCCTTCTGCATTTTTAGTATAAAGTGTATTTTCTCTATATCTTCTTTAAAGTAAGTTCTGTATTTATTTGATGATCTCTTTGGAGAAAGCAGACCTTCGGACTCAAGGAATCTTAACTTGCTGCTGCTTAAATCAGGATAAACTTTTTTTAAATTTTTAACTACCTTGCTTATTGTAAGGTGTTTCTTCTCTTTAGTCTTATTTAATTTTTTATTTCCCATCTAATCCTTTAATTCAAATGCAATTTTATGAGTTGAAAAATAAGAATATGTATTTTCCAATCTGTATTTTATCCATATTGTTAAGTACTGCACTATCAACTAATTTTCCATTTACATAACTACCGTTTAAACTGCCGAAGTCTTTTATTACGAACTCTTCCCCTTTTTTAATAATCTCTGCATGCTTCCTTGAAACAGTAATGTCATCAAGGAATATATCGGATTCAGGAATTCTTCCAATTGTAATTTTCTGCTTATCTATTAAAAAATTATCTCCAACATTCGGCCCTTTTAATATGAATAGTCCGCTTTTCCCGGGAGCCATTTTATTTATGCTCTCAATTATACTGGTAGAAACATACTCATCATGTTCTACTTTTTTATCTTTTATTGACTCGGTATTGCTATTTTTTGATTCTTTTTTCATTTATTATTATTAATACTCTATCTTTAAAATTTTTACAACTTTATATTAAAATATTAATCAATAATGATGCCGGCATTACCATTCTTATGGTCGGGACGAGAGGATTTGAACCTCCGGCCCCCAGTACCCCATACTGGTGCGCTAACCAAACTGCGCCACGTCCCGCCTTTTTCTATTTTAAGATAACGCAGTTGAATAGTAAAGATTTAAGTTTATATTATATCTTCAACCTCAGATTTAAACTTTCTATTCATCAATTTTTTTACTGATTCAGCAGGACTTTGACCTTCATATATAATTCTATAAATACACTCTGTAATGGGCATATCTATTTCCATTTCTTTTGAAATATTAAACACGGCCTTTGTAGTTTTAACTCCCTCCGCAACCATATACATATCTTTTAATATTTTACCGGCTTTTTCTCCTCCTGCTATCTTCTCCCCGAAAAATCTATTCCTGCTTTTTTTGCTTATACATGTTGCTATAAGGTCTCCCATTCCTGCTACTCCCGAAAATGTTACAGCCCTTGCGCCAAGCTTTACCCCAAATTTGGTTAGTTCATAAAGGCCGCGTGTTATTATGGACGCCTTGGTATTTGCTTTGTAACCAAGCCCATCGGAAATCCCGGAAGCAATTGCTATTATGTTCTTAACCGCCCCGCCAATTTCTACCCCGGTAACATCATCATTAGTATATATTCTGAATTTTTCTCCCGACATCAGCTTTTGTATATATTTGTTTAAATCTTTATTCTTTGATGCCGCAACGGATACGCCGGGCAGGCCTGAAGCTATCTCTGATGCTATATTTGGTCCTGAGAGTACGCATATCAGTGATTTTAATTCTTCAGGAAGACACTGCTGCATTACCTGGGACAATCTTAGATTTGTTCCAACTTCAAATCCTTTTGCTACATTTAATACACATTTTATATTTTTCTTATTTTCATTCAAAACATCATAAAACTTAACAATTATATCCCTCAGAAACTGAGATGGTACTGCAAAAATTATTAGTTCAGAATTTAATAATCCATCTTTTTTGACAGTAAACGGTTCTACATTATGAGGAATATAAAGATTACCCGTATACCTTTCATTTATCCTTGATTTTTTAATATTATTATAGGTGATTTCACTCCTTGTCCAGAGATTAACCCTGTAATCTCTCCTTGCAAGTATTACGGACAATGTAGTACCCCAGCTGCCTGCTCCTATTATGGTAATGTTTATTTTACTTTTCATTGATTACTTTTTAATACTTAAATTTAAAAAAAATTGGTGTTCCTTCAAAACCGAACTTATCCCTTATATTATTCTCTATATATCTTTTTAGATTTACCCTCCTTTTTACATTGAAATTTGTAAAAACAAGAAAAACCGGGGGTGATATTTTAAGCTGCCTTATGAATTTTATTTTAAACTTTCTTCCTTTTAAATAAATACCCTCTTTTTCCCTGTCCAGCTTTTTAAAATAATTTGTAACACTGCTTTCGGATACCTCTTTGCTCCTTTCTTTAACCAGTAAATCTATCATCTCTATAATATCTTTTATGCCCTTTTTTCCAAGAGCGCTTACTTTTAAGAACGGCAGGTACCTGGCAAACTTCAACTTCAGGTCAAACATTTTTGTGATACTTTCAAGAGTCTCATTATCAATAAGGTCAATCTTGTTAAAAACCATGCATACGCTTACTCCTCTTTCCAAACACATTTCCACTATTTTTACATCCTGATTTGCTATTTCTCTGCTGCAGTCAACCAGTACCAGCCCTATGTCAGAGCTCTCTATTGTTTGAAGAGTCCTGATTTCACTATAATAATCTAAATCTTTTACTTTTCCTTTTTTTCTTTTTATTCCTGCCGTGTCTATAAACTTATATTCTTTTCCATTAATCTTTACTATGCTGTTAATGCTGTCCCTGGTTGTCCCTTCAACTTCATCTACGATTGCCCTCTCATCACTTATTATAGCATTAAAAAGAGTAGATTTTCCTGAATTCGGCCTTCCAAGGATGCATATTCCAGGAATTTCATTTTCCTCATTTTCCTTTACTGACGATAAATTACCCTTAAATTTTTTAATGACTTCATCCAGTAAGTCTCCAATATTTATCCCGTTTAATGCAGATATCTTAACAGGATAATCAAAACCAAACTTTAAATAATCTTCGGCATACAGGTCTTTTTCCTTACCATCACATTTGTTTCCGGCAAGAATAATACCCTTATCCGTTTTTCTCAATATAGATGCTATCTCTTCGTCAAGTACAGATACAGGCTGTTTTAGGTCAACCACGAAAATTATGACATCCGATTCATGTATAGCTTTCCTGGTCTGTAAAAAAACCTGGGTATTTATATTACCTTTTAGTTTGGAGTCAATTCCTCCGGTGTCCATTAAATAAAAATTTCTTCCATTCCAATCGGCCCTGTAATATTTTCTATCACGGGTAATCATCGGACTATCATGGACTATGGCTTCCCTTTTTTTACATATCCGGTTAATAAGAGTTGATTTGCCTGTATTCGGCTTGCCCACAACAGCTACCTTTGGTATATCATTTTTTTTATAATCTTCCATATGAGTCCTGCTTTATTTAATTACTAAATATTTCTTTTACAAAACTATAACCTTCTTCAGGTACTATCCTGATATTTCTATTTATTTTTCTAAAATCATCATCTTTATAATTATCAATAGATAAACCATCTTCATTAAAAATACTATCAGGAATAAGTATCCTGTAATAATTATTTATATTTCTTTTTTCAAGAGACCCTTTTATGTCTTCCCAGCTCAGTAGACCAGTTATTTTAATATTTCCACAAAAAAATTTATTTTTCACTTCCATTATTTCCAGCCTTGAAGCCATATCCTTCACATTTTTAAAGGATTTTTGCGATATAATATCAATAGCGCTTCTAATTACGGCCTTACCATATTCAGACGTTACCAGCAATATATGGTTTTTTTTATTATTTCTTCCTGAATGCTTCTTATATTTTTTTTTGTACATATTTTTTTCCATATAATCTTTTATCTGTTTTAAAAAAAATGTACTTTTACCTATTCCGTTTTCCATTTGATAAAAATTTTTATAGTATCCGTAAGACGGAAAATCAACCCCTCCGATGACATAGAATT
>JAYEJA010000140.1:0-1668 GCA_034660395.1 Actinomycetota bacterium | reverse complement strand
TAAAAGCTTTTTAAACTGGAGTATAAAAGCAGGCTGCTCCAGTGGTTTAAAAGGGGCAGTTTGCTTTTTATTCTTATTGGAAGAAGGTGAAATATGAACTTCAAAAACACTGTTAGAAGAAAACTAAATATTGAAAACATTATGGCTATTCTACCACTTGTACTTTTAGTGGGAATATTTTCCGTGTTTGCCATTATTTACCCTCCTTTTTCCAGTTTAAGAAATATTATGGGTATCGTAAGAATTTCTATGGTCTTGCTTTTAGTGGCCACAGGAGAAACATTTCCGATTCTTATGGGGAGCATTGATCTATCTGTTGGAGCTATGCTTGGTTGCTGTGCAGTAGTAGCAGCCTACTTCTTCCCGGGTGGAGGATTCTGGATGATATTTCTTGCTATTGCAGTGGGATTGATTTCAGGATTTGTAAATGGATTACTCATAGTCCTTCTTAAGCTACCATCATTCATAATAACACTGGCAATGATGTACGTTTATATAGGTATAGCTACGGGATTGACAAAAGGCTACAATATACCAATTAGAAACAGAGATTTCGCCAATATCTCTACTGGTGAAATCATTCCTGGTATACCAAATGTTGTTATTTGGGGCTCTATTGTTTTTCTAATATTTCTTTTCATTAGTTATCGAACAAAAGTGGGTAGATATATTCTTGCAATAGGAAGTAATGAAGAATCTATGAAAACAATGGGAGTTAAAGTAAATAAATATAGGTTAATAGCTTTCGTTTTTTCGGGGTTACTCACTGGTATTGCCTCGGTTTTACTTGCATCTTATTTATCAATGGCTCCTTCAAGATTGGGTGACAGGTATTTATTTAACACACTTATTGCGGTAATCGTTGGCGGAACGTCAATTATGGGCGGTTCTGGCGGCCTTATTAGAACCCTGATAGGCGTTTTACTTATATGTACTTTTGATAATGGGATGGCCTTGATAGGTGCTGGATCAAATGTTCAGAATATTGCAAAAGGTATATTGCTAATTGTGGCGATCTCTTTGGTTGTTCTTTCTAATAAGCGTGACAAGATTTTACTAACCAAGTAGTACTTTAGGAGGGAAGAGAATTGTTAAATAATCATAATAATAATAAAAGGAAATTTTCGATGTCGAGGCTATGGACACCTATTTTAATTGTTGTACTTCTTCTAATATTTGAAATTCAATTCCCGAATTTCCTTTCAGCCACTAATATAAGCAATTTACTTACTCATATGACGATTCTTCTAACAGCGTCAATGGGAATGTCTTTAATCATACTTATGGGTAGTATAGATGTTTCTGTAGGTGCAACGTTAAGTATAACAGCAATGGCAGCAGCAATGACTAGTTCTATTTTTGGTGGAGCTTCGATAATCGTTGGAATTTTAGTAGGAACGTTAGTTGGTATAATAAACGGTTTTCTAGCTACATTCTTGAAAATCCCAACATTTTTGTCAACTATTGCAATGATGGGTATTTTAAATGGAGTTACTGTATTAATTTTGAAGGGATCTCCATACAATATTACTTCAGATTCTTTCATTGCAATTTCCAAAGGGAGTTTTTTGTTTGGCATTTCAAATTTAATAACTATACCGATTATAGTTGTTATCGTGGCGCTGCTGATTACAAAGAGAACTGTTTTAGGAAGAATTATTTATGCCA
>JAYEJA010000139.1:0-8504 GCA_034660395.1 Actinomycetota bacterium | reverse complement strand
GCACATGCCGTCTCCTTCTATTGCTCCTCCTGCAGCAAAGCCGCTAAGAACTTTAAATAAATCATTATTGTCCATATTATAAACATCAAGCAGTGCCTTCATTGTACATTGACCGCAAACATGCCATTCGTTTTCATATTTATAGGCAAGATTATAAGCCATTTGAGCTTTTGATTTTTTCATTACGTATCTCCTTCTATTTTATTATTACTATCTTTTCTTACATGTTTATACTTTTGGAAATATTCAATTATTTTTCTTCCAACCTTGCCCGATGGATTAATTTCTGAAATTTTATTTATAGCTTTTTCTATACCTTCTCTCTCAATTAAATGTTTTAGCTTAACTGCACCATTGTCTTCGTAGTAATCAAAATTATATGCAGAAGCGCAGATTTTAATTATATTTTCAGGAAATATATCATTGTCCAGACAAAGATTTCTAATAATTAATTATTAATTTTTAAGCGACTTAATGATTGAGTTAATGGTTATAGAATCAGTAATAAGAGTATCTACCATTTTTGCTCTGATAGCGGAAATTATTGCCTTATGCTTATATTTACCATTGCAGATAAGTACTTTATTTTTAATTTTTTTTAGCTGATTATGTCTTATTGCAATTTTATTTTTTTCCAGGATAGGTATATATTTCCCATCTTCATCAAAAAAATTAATTGTTAATTCACAGCATGCACCGCTATTAGTTATAGTATTCATCATATACCGGTTTAAAAGGTTGAACAATTTTGATTTTGAATTAGCTACACCTATACCCATTATGGCAAGGTCTATATTGTCCCAGTGTTTTGTAACGTTTTTTATGCTGTTTTCTTTAAGTAAAGAACTCCTGAGCTCTGTTTGCTCTATTATGGCAGGGCAGTTTAAAAAATGACATTCTCCTTCAAGAAGGGAGCCCAGTTTGCTTACTATTTTATTTGGATGGGAGCCTCCTACAATAAAACTATTGCTGAATCCTCCCATAATCTGGATAATCTTTTTTTTAGGGTCACTCAGTAAATTTGATGTGCCCAGGTTATTTACAGTTTTTTCAACTGATTCCCCGAGGTTTATACCTATAATTTTTGATTCGTTTATCATTTCGGCAACATAAGGCGCAGCAAATTTACCGATGTTATTCTCCGTAAAAACTTCTGATTTTGAAGACATAATTAAGACATTTTTAAGTACTGGAAATAGTGACTTAAATTCTATTTCCTTTCTCAATAATCTTAACTCGTGCTTGTTATAATCAATTGAAATTTTAACAATACCTTTTTTTCTTGCATAAGAAATTAGCTGGGAAACATATGACCTTGAGATACCCATTTTATTTGCTATTTTATTCTGGCTTAAATCTTTTTCATAATAAAGTATGCTTACTCTTACAGCCATTTCATTTTTATCAAGTCTCATTTTAAAGTCTCTCACTACATATATTTTTATATTATGGAATTTTTTCAATTTATATTAGCATTAGATATATAAAGTGTCAATATTCACTTTTAGTAACATAATTAAGAAATATAATTGACAAAGTAAAAGTGGGGTATAATAGCAAATGTTAAAAAAAACCATTATATATTATCTTTTATTAGTAGTATAAAAAATTTTAGGTATATAAGTAAATAAATTTTACAACAGTAAATAATACATTTGAATGTGGAAATTATAAAGGGAGCTTATTATAATGTTTTTTTTAAAATCCCTGAACTTTTCCGGATAATATTTTAGAAACATTAATAAATTAATAGTACGGATTCATAAAGTAACAGCCGGACAACATTGAGTGCAGGGTATAGCTGTATTTAGGTATTAATTTCTGTTGACTTAAATTTATGCTATAGTTAAAATAATGTTAAATATATGTTTAAGATTATTTGATTTATAAATTAATTTTTGCAGAAATCATAATATTTTAGGAATATTATTAGTAACAAAAAAGTAAGTTAAACCTTAAAAAGTAGTTTAAAAAGCGAGTTGATAGACAGCAGGCCAGTTAAGTTACTAATGATAATTTTATAGTAAAATAAAAAGAGATTTGGCTTAGAACTCTTTTTTAAATATATAAATTATGATATTTGCTTTTTTGCAGCAATATGTTTTTATATTGTGTGTATAATTGGTTCTAAGTTGCAGTTAGGATATTTTGATATTTTAAGATTAATTTATAAGTCGAGTAGCTTACTCGGCTTTTTTTATTTAGAAGAAAGGTTAAAAAATGGATTTATTATTAAAAATAGCTTCACTGGGCATTGCAATAGTGCTTGGTTTTTTCGTAGGATTCTTTTTTAGAAAATACATTATAGATTCAAAGCTTAGTTCAGCAGAGCAGAGGGCAGACTCTTTGCTCGGCAATGCTAAAAGGGAAGCAGCAAATTTGAAAAAGGAATTAACACTTGAAGGTAAGGAAGAAGTACAGAAATTAAAAACAGAAGCTGAGGATGAGATTAAAAAACAAAAATCCGAGCTTAACAAAAGAGAAGACAGGCTGATAAGCAGGGAGGATTCCATAGATAAGAAATCTCATTATCTTGACAAGAAAGAACGGGATGTAAAAAGGAACAGAAATGAAGTTGAAAGTAAAAGTAAAGAACTAAGTGAAGTATTGAAAAAAGAAATATTAAGGCTTGAGGCTATTGCAGAACTGACAAAAGAAGATGCAAAAGCAATTCTTGTAAAAAAGATTGAAGATGAAGCAAAATATGAATCTGCAAAGGAAATAAGAAATATTGAATCAAAATTAAAAGAGGAAGCAGATAACAGAGCAAAAAAAATCATATCCCAGGCAATACAGAGATGCGCCCTTGACCATGTAAGCGAATCCACAGTATCCGTAGTTAATCTTCCCAATGATGAAATGAAGGGAAGGATTATTGGTAGAGAGGGAAGAAATATAAGGGTTTTTGAGAACCTTACGGGTATAAATATTATAGTTGATGATACACCCGAGGCTGTTATATTGTCTTCGTTTGACCCGGTCAGGAGGGAAATTGCAAGGGTAGCGCTGGAAAATCTTATAATGGATGGGAGAATACATCCTGCCAGAATTGAGGAGATGTATGAAAAAGCAAGTAAAATCGTTTACGATGAGATAAAGAATGAAGGAGAGCAGGCAGTATTTGACACAGGAATATCAGAATTAAACCCGGGGTTGGTTAAAGTACTTGGAAGATTAAAATACAGGACAAGTTACGGTCAGAATGTATTAATGCATTCAAAAGAAGCTGCCTATATTGCAGGAATAATTGCATCAGAACTTGGAACTAATGTAAAAAAAGCAAAAAGAGCAGGACTTCTTCATGACATAGGTAAAGCTCTTACACATGACATTGAAGGTTCACACGCAATAATAGGAGCAGAACTTGCCAAGAGATTAAATGAAGATGACGAAATATGTCACGCAATAAGGGCGCACCATAATGAAGTTGAGGCAGATACGGTGCTTGATGTTATTATACAGGCATCCGATCAGATATCAGGCGCAAGACCCGGTGCAAGAAGAGAGACTCTTGAGAGTTATATAAAGAGATTGGAAACCCTTGAAAAAATTGCAACTGATTTTAAGGGAATTGAAAAAGCTTATGCTATTCAGGCAGGAAGAGAAATAAGGGTTATTGTCAAGCCGGAAGAAGTTAATGAAGAAATGTCTTTTGTCCTGGCAAAGGATATAGCAAAGGAGATAGAGAAGGAAATGGAATATCCGGGCCAGATTAAAGTAACTGTTATAAGAGAGAGTAGAGCAATAGATTATGCAAAATAGTTCTGATTTAAATAATTTTCTTTCTGAATTAAAAATAAAAGATTCACTGAATATCGAAGAAGATCTCGGAGACGGCTATGTAAGGCTAAAAATCTCTGAAGCTGAGAGAAGGCAGGCTCTTCAGGATATAAACTGTGTTGAAGATATAATAGTCGAATTGCTCAGAAACAGCAGGGATGCAGGCAGCAGTAATATTTTTGTCGGAACAAAAAAAATTGAGGATAAAAGAAGAAAGATATATTTTATAGACGATGGAGAGGGGATACCCCCGGGTCTGCAGAGTATTATTTTTCAGTCAAGAGTAACGTCAAAGCTTGAAAACGGAAAAAAGGATTCTTACGGTTTTCACGGAAGAGGAATGGCATTATTTTCAATTAAATTAAATGTAGATGAGATAAGGATTGTTTTTTCAGACCGTTTTAAGGGAGCATCAATTTACCTGGATATAGACCTATCAAAAATTATTGAAAAAAAAGACCAATCAGCCATACCCCAGATAGTTAAAATGGACGGCGACCTCAGCATAATCGGGGGAGTCAACAATATAATTAAGACTATAATAGAATTTCAACTGCAAAACAGGGATATAAATTTTTACTATGGAAGTCCCACGCAGATACTTGCAACAATGAGAAGCATTATAAAAAAGGATAATGGCCGTAACGGTTACCCGAAGTTCAATAAATGGGAGAAACTGATAAAATTCGTAAAAAAGAATAACATAAAGGCAACTGAAATTCCTGTTCTAACTGATAATTACAACCTTATGGAAGAAATATCCAAAAATATATTTAATATGGATATATCGCAGAGAGGCATACAGAGAATTATATATAATGAAATTGGTAAACTAAAGCCGCTAAAAATAGAAGTTGATAATAATATCGGTGATATACCGGATAACAAAAATAGTGAAATTAAACCGGCAGGAAGGGAAAAGAGATTAAAACTTCATGATGAATTAAACCTGGCAGGCAGGTTTAAAGACGAAGAGATAAAGAGTATAATTGAAGCAGCAGAAGAAAAGATAAGGGAGTTAGGTAATAAATATTTTATTACTACAGGCAGTAATACAGAGTGTAAAAAAATAAATAATACTATTAAATTATTTATTGAACTGAAGCAAAAAGAATAATAAATTAAGACAGCAAAAATATAATATGAATGAAGACATTAAATTACTTAAAGTTTCTTCAACATCAAAACCAAACTCTGTAGCAGGTGCTATAGCAGGTATGATAAGGAGCAGCAGCAGAGTGCAGATACAAACCATAGGCGCAGGTGCATTAAATCAGGCAGTAAAAGGTGTAGCAATTGCAAGGGGGTTTATAGCGCCAACAGGCCAGGAACTCACATGCACGCCATATTTTAAGGATATAGAAGTTAACGGAGAAACAAAGACTGCCATAGTGTTAAATATTGAGTCCAGATAATTTTATTGATATCATCATCAAAAAATCTTTTAAATCGGCTTATATCACTGTTATTATATTAAAATTATTCTAAATATGAGAGCATATATCGAAACATTCGGATGTCAGATGAATGAAAGTGATTCTGAAAGAATACTTTACCTGCTTGAAAAGGAAGGTTACAGCAGAACGAATGTTATAGAAAAATCAGATATAATTGTGATTAATACCTGCACAGTAAGAGAAAAAGCAAAAAACAAATTATACGGCCATATAGGTAACCTAAAAAAAATAAAAGAAAAAAACAGGGACGTTTTAATATGCATAGGAGGATGCGCTGCGCAGGATTTAAAGGAAAATATAATAGGCGATTTTCCTTATGTTGATATTGTATTCGGGACACATAATATCCCTGAACTTCCTGAACTAATAAATAAAAGGATTTCATCCGGTAAAAACGTATGTTCCATTAAAAAAAATGGCTTTGACCCTGATGTTTTAAAGGTTAAAAGGAACTATAAGTTTAAAGCTTTTATCCCCATAATCATGGGATGCAACAATAACTGTTCATACTGTATAGTGCCAAGAGTCAGAGGGAAGGAAATATCCATAGAATCAGGTAAGATTATAAACTATGTTAAGGAACTTGTATCTCAGGGAGTAATTGAAATAACATTAATCGGACAGAATGTTAATTCCTACGGTAAAAACCTTGATAATCCATGCAGTTTTTCCGAACTCCTTGATATGGTTTCAGGAATAAAAGGGCTTAAAAGAATTAGATTTATGACTTCAAACCCAATGGATTTCTCCAAAAGCATAATAGATATAATAAAAAGTAAAAAAAATATAACAAAACATATTCATCTTCCATTCCAGTCCGGCTCAAACAGCATTTTAAAAAAGATGAGAAGAAAATATACCCGTGAAGATTATCTTGGTATTATATATGAAATAAAAAGAGAAATTCCAGATTGTTCAATAACCACCGACGTAATAGTTGGTTTTCCGGGAGAAGAGAAGAAGGACTTTTTAGAAACTATCGATGTTGTGAAAAAGTCAAGATTTATAAGAGCCTTTACATTTATTTATTCTCCAAGAAAGGGGACGCTTGCTGCAAAAATGGATGATTATATATCATACACGGATAAAAAAAGATGGTTTAATGAATTGGTTGAAGTCCAGAACAGAATATCTTATGAAGAAAATAATAAATTTATCGGTAATAAGTATAAAGTATTGGTTGAAGTTATTAGTAGAAAGAACCCGGAGATACTTTCAGGAAGAATGGAAAATAATATTATTGTAAACTTTAAAGGAACAAAAAATCTTGTTGGAAAGCTGGCTTATGTATACATTACAGGAGCAAGGACATTTTACCTTACAGGAGAAACTATTACATAAATATAAAAAAGTTGTTAATAAATGAAAGATAATACAAACTTTGATAATTTTAAAATAAAAAGGCATTCCATAGTAAAACTTAAAAATTATCTCCTGGAAAATAAATTAGACCTGGAAAATTTAAAAAATAAACTTATAAAATCAAAAAAATTAGTAGTTATATGCGGTCCAACATGCGCGGGAAAAAGTAAGATAGGGATTATTTTATCAAAGCTTCTGGATACCGACATAATATCAATAGATTCAATTCAGGTATACAGGGAAATGGATATAGGAACCGATAAATTTGACGCTGATAAATATGGAAAAAAACAATACATGGTAGACATGTTTGATCCCGACCATGATTTAAGCGTGGTAGAATTCAGGAAAATTTGTGATGAAATAATAAAGAAGAAATTTATTTCATTAAATAAAATTCCCCTGCTGGCAGGAGGATCCGGGCTATATATAAAAAGTGTTATAAGCGGAATTGATAATGTCCCCGATAGGGATAATGAATTAAGAAAAAAAATAATAGATGGCATCAAGAAAGAAGGTATAAAGAGATATTACCTGAAGCTTAAAAAAGTTGATAGGGAATATGCAGAAAAGATAAGTGAAAATGACATGAGGAGAATAGTAAGAGCGCTTGAAGTTTATGAGCTTACAGGTAAGCGCTTTTCCAGAATGCATAAAAAATGGAAAAATAAAAATAATCATTATTATTCAATACTTATTGGTTTGGAAATGAAAAGGGATATCCTTTACGGACGTATAGAAAAAAGAGTGGATAAAATGTTTGATATTGGGCTTGTCAGAGAAGTAAAAAAATTGGTTGGCAGAGGATACGGTAATTGCCGGAGCATTACAAAGGCAGTAGGTTATAAGGAAGTTTTAGAGTACCTTAATGGAAATTCGACTATTGAAGAATGTAAAGATAAAGTTAAAAGAAACACAAGAAGGCTGGCAAAAAAACAAATAACGTGGTTTGGCTCTATGCCGGAAATTAATTGGATAAGGTTGGATAATTATGATAACATTTTTAACTTAATTAGGGATATTTTATTAAAAATTGGAAGTAATTAAAAAATGAGAAAAATCAATTTTTCAAAATTAAATGGCCAGGGTAATGATTTCATACTGATAGATTCAACAAATGAGCTAATAAACCTTTCAAAAGAAAAAATTATTGAGATGTGCGGCAGGCACTTTGGAATAGGAGCCGACGGCCTGATACTTGTAAAAAATTCTGATACTTACAATTTGAAGATGGATTATTATAATAAAGATGGCTCGGTGTCGGAAATGTGCGGAAACGGAATAAGGTGCATGGCTAAATTCGCCTATGACAGGAAACTTATAGAAAGTGAGAATATAGAAATTGAGACACTTGCAGGAGTAAAAAATATTTTCCTTGATGTGAAAAACGGCAGGGTAGGGGATATCATGGTAAATATGGGCGTACCGGATTTTCAGGCTGTTAATATTCCTGTAAAAATAGAGGGTATTGAAGAAGTTTTTAATTATAAAATAAAAATAAACTCAAAATATTTTCATATAAACTGTGTTTCTGTAGGCAATCCCCATTGTGTTATTTTTCTTGATAAAAATGATGACCTGAATGATTTTCCTGTTCAAAAATGGGGACCAATAATAGAAAATTATAAAATATTTACCAACAAAGTTAATGTTGAATTCGTAAAAATAAAAAATAGTAAAAGTCTAGACATGAGAGTATGGGAAAGGGGAGTAGGGGAAACTCTTGCCTGCGGAACAGGCTCTTGTGCCGCTACTGTAGCAGCAATTAAGTTAAAAAAAATAACAAGTAAAAATGTAACAGTAAATTTAAAGGGCGGAAACCTAAATATTATATGGAAACCAGAAGAATTAAATGTTTATCTTAAAGGTAAAGTAGGTTACACATTTGATGGAGTATATTTTTTA
>JAYEJA010000138.1:0-36998 GCA_034660395.1 Actinomycetota bacterium | reverse complement strand
AGTTATTATCTACATTATTAATTAGTTAAATTAATTTATTAAATTCATTATACTTATAAATACCCTATTGTCAAGCAGTTGAATTGCCTTGTCATCTAAGAATTAAAAGTGCACACCTATAGCTATAATCTAAATCAAAAAAGAAAGGATTAGGTTATGGCACAGCTTCATAAAAATTTTTTCTGACAATCAGATTAAGGAACTACCGGATAGACATCTTGGGAGAAAAATAAAAAGAGTTAATATTCAGAAAGTTTTCTGTAATCCAGACAGTAAAGCCTGACAGCAGACACAGAAAGCCAGACAATCCACTATTCTTACAGTATAAGCTCAATAAACCTCCAAGTCAAACAAAATTTCAGACCCTAAATTAAAGAAATTATTTATCCTCACCTCCTTTGAATTTAATATCTTTTCTTCTGTAGACTTATTCATAGAGCATATTCTCCTTTTCTATGTCAATCCACAACTTTTGATTATATCTCAAGAAAGAGAGGGCATCATCTTAAGCCAGCTTACAGTGCACAGGATACTTCAGGACACAGGGATTAAAAGTCCCAAAAAAAGAAGAAGGTAAGAATACACCGCTACAAAAAAGAATGGATTGCTCAGGTATGATAATGCAGCTTGATGCCTCACCGTATAGCTGGCTGGGAGATGGAAAGCTAAATCTTCATGGAGCAATTGATGATACAAGTAGTGGAATACTGGGACTCTATCTTACCAAGGAGGAAACCCTTGAAGGTTACTTTGAGGTTTCAAGGCGGATGATAAAGGAATCTGGCATACCGTTATCTACTTACAGTGATAAACATACCACATTCTTTAGCCCTAAAAAGGGTAAGCTATCGATAGAAGACCGACTAGAAGAGCCGCATACGCAGTTTTCAGCTGCTATGGCGAATTTGGAGTATGTATAATACTTCCGCACCTTTTTGCACTTAAAAATTTTATAGCTGTGAAATGTTGTATTGGAAGAAGAATAAAACGGAGCTTAAGAAAATCTTTTCGATGGAAAATTAGCCGCACTTTTTATCTTTCAATATCCCTACAGCAATTAACACCCATTTCTTTAAGAGTTTCTAAATGTACTTTTACCCTCTTCGCAAAATCATCCCAATTTCTTTTATTTAGCGACCAGCATGTTTCTGCAATTGCCAGAGTACGCGGAAACGCCATATACTCTACTATTTTTTCCGTTCCCATTTGCTCTGTCCAAATATTTCCCTGTAATCCCATTATACGTTTAGCTTCACCTTCAGACATACCTTCTGGAACAGGCTCATAATCGTATATTTTCCCTATAGTAGTAACTCCAAAAGCTCCTCTTTTATCAGTTGACGTTTGTTTCCAATCCAGATAGCAAATCGGATTTGGACAATAGATTATATCATTACCTAATGCTACGGCTTTTTTGCCGGTATCTATGCCATCCCCTCTCCATATCATTAAAATAGCATCTTTTGCCAGCCCACCTTCCATAATCTCATCCCAGCCAATTGCTTTCTTGCCTCTATTCTTTAAATAAGATATTATTCGCTTAATAAAATAACTCTGCATCTCGTATTCATCTCTTAACCCTTCCTGTTCAATTCGTCTCTGACAGTCAGAACAATTTTTCCACCTTTCTTTGGGGCATTCATCGCCTCCTATATGCACATACTCCCCAGGGAAAAGATCTATAACTTCTGATAAAACATTCTCAAGAAATTCAAAAACGTTTTCTTTACCTGCACAAAACACATTCTCTGAAATGCCCCATTTATTAGAAATATAAATTTTTTCACCTCTACATGATAACTCCGGGTAAGAAGCTATAGCAGCACGTGAATGACCGGGCATTTCAATTTCAGGAATTATCTCAATATGAAGTTTATCAGCATAAGATATTACTTTCTTTATTTCTTCCTTTGAGTAATAACCACCATAAATAGAGCCATCTTTCTGTTTTCTATAAGCACCTGTTTTTATCAGTTCTGGGTATTTTTTTATCTCTATCCTCCAACCCTGGTCATCTGTAAGATGCCAGTGAAATCTGTTCAACTTATAAAAAGACATCAAATCAAGAAGCTTAAGGATAAAAGAAACAGGGAAAAAGTGCCTGCTTACATCAATATGCAGACCTCTCCATTCAAACCGCGGGTAATCTTTAATTGTAACTGATTTTAGCTTAGTATCTGTTGATTGCATCATTACTTGCCTCAGAGTCTGTGTACCATAAAAAATACCTTTATCTGTTGATGCTGAAATTATGATGTTCTTATCAGTTATTTTTAAGAGATAACCTTCTGGATGTTTAATATCGGGACTATCAATAATTTTTATAGCCCTATCTCTATTACTGTTGTCTGCTATTTTTAGATCATACCTGATATCATTTCGTATTGATTTTTGCAGCGCCTTTGCCTGAGTCATATATCTTGGGTCAGAATAAATTGAAACCATATTATCTAAATGAAAGACACCTATATTTTCTTCATATCGGACAGGTTCTGGTACAATTGAATATGTGTAATTATTTTTTACCATTAAATTAGTCTAAACATTGAACTTAATATGCTTTTTTATTATAAGTATAACTCAATTAAAAGGCAAGCATGCTCATTCACAGCCAATGCAACCATAAAAACCTGCCTGACTGGCAATATCGCTCTGTACAAAAGCCTGGAATAAATCACCGTAAAAAGCAATGGAAAAGCAGACTTTAGTTTATTTGAATAAGATTGCACAATATCTGCACACATGGAAGAACAAAAAATTAATAAAAATATATCCTTTTTAAAAATATATAAATCAAATATAATTATTTTATGTTATGAATTTTAGCACTATGGCAAAAATACTTATTTTCATTGGTGCTGGTATAATTATTCTTGGCGGTTTCATGTTCCTTTTCTCCAAAATCCCGTTCATGAAAAATTTACCGGGCGATATTAAAATACAAAGGGATAATTTCACTCTTTATTTTCCCCTGGCTTCATGCATAATTCTAAGCATTGTTCTAACCATAATTATAAATGTAATTTTGTTGTTCTTTATAAAAAAATAATATTTTACCGGGAAGGTCATCATGACAGAAGGTAATAAAATAAGGGAAAGCGTCGCGGCAGGAAGCTTTTATCCAGACAGCGAGAATGCCCTGCGCAACAAAATAACGAGCTTCCTGAACAACATTGAATCACCTGTTGATATTAAAAATATTAAATCCATTATAAGCCCGCACGCAGGGTATGTTTACTCAGGCCAGGTTGCAGCTTATTCATACAGGCAGCTTACCGGAAAAAAATTTGACAGCATATTTGTAATCGCTCCGTCCCACTCCGAATATTTCAGCTTTATTTCCATATTTAACGGTGATGCATTCAGAACCCCGCTCGGCCTTCTTTATATCGATAAAGAAAAATCTAAAATCCTGGCAGAAAAAAGTCCTTACATAAAACTATCAGAGCAGGGTCACTTAAACGAGCACAGTCTCGAAGTCCAGCTTCCCTTCATTCAGGTCTTATACAAAGATATAAAAATAGTCCCCATTGTAATGGGCCAGCAGAACAGCCGGAATATCAGCGCGCTTGGAAATTCAATAGGAGAACTTTTTAAAGATGACAACATCTTAATAATCGCCAGCACGGACCTGTCACACTACCATCCCTATGATACCGCTGTTACACTTGACAGCAGGGTAAAAGAGCTGGTAAATGCTTTTGATGTCGAGCATTTGACAGCAGGGTTTCTTAATAATACCCTGGAAATGTGCGGCGGAGGACCTGTAATATCGGCAATGATTGCCTCAAAACTAATGGGAGCAAATAAATCCAGGATTCTTGATTACAAAAACTCCGGTGATATTATAGGTGATAAAAGCGCCGTAGTTGGTTACATGTCGACCGTAATTTATAGAGAATGACTGCCATAGCCAGAAATTGCAAAACAGCAATACCGGCAGCATAATCGGTTTTTAGAATTTTAAATGTAAATATATTAAATATAAAAAGGAAAGTATGAATCTTACCGCCGGACAGAAAAGAGCACTCTTAAAAATCGCACGTGAGTCAATTGCCAGTGCCGTTAAAAATGAGAAAATACCCGAATATGATATTAAAGATTCCGCTTTGAACATCAAGTGCGGCGCCTTCGTTACCCTGCATATCAATGACAACCTCAGGGGCTGTATAGGTAATATAACTGCTGAAACCCCGTTGTGGCAAACAGTAAGCAATATGGCAGTCGAATCCGCACTAAGGGACCCGAGGTTCTATCCCCTCACTCCCGATGAGTTAAAAAAGGCCGACATAGAAGTATCCGCCCTTTCCCCTTTAAAAAAAATAAAAGACCCCGCAGAGGTGAAAGTTGGAAAACACGGCTTGCTTATCAAAAGTGGCTCTTACCAGGGCCTGCTTTTACCGCAGGTTGCAACCAGTTACAGATGGGACAGGACCGTATTCCTTGAACAGACATGTTGCAAAGCCGGCCTTAACAAAAATTGCTACAGGAAAAAAGATACAGAAATTTTTATCTTCTCTGCCGTCGTTTTCAGCGAAAAGAACCTGGATAATAAAAACGAAGTTAAATAAACAAATCTGCAGTCTTACGGTCCAGCCTGCTTACGATAATGCCTATTAATCCCGGTCCGGTATGAGCTCCAATAACCGGTGTACATTCGGTAACCATGGTATGGACACAGTTTAAAGAAGATTTTATTTTACTCATAACTTTCTCTGCCTCTGACGGTGAAAGGGTATGAATTATTGAAACGATAATCCATCTCTCCTTCTTAAAATCCCTTACCACCCTGCGGGTTATTTCCAGCACCGACCCATACCTCGTAACAGCAACTCCTATCATCTCCACCGTGCCTCTCCTTATACCAAGGAGCGGCTTTATCTTTAAAATCCCGGATATCATACTTGCAATTGCAGGAACTCTTCCGCTTCTCCTTAAATATTTTAAAGTGTCAATAGTTCCATATAGTTTGATGTTATTTCTTAAAAATGTGATTATTTGTTTTACTGTCTTATAAGAATACCCTCTGGCAATAGCCTTAGCCGCAGCAAGTACCATGAAACCGGTGCCCATCGTACCCGATAATGAATCAAATATTTCTATTCTGTCCTCCGCTTCAAGAAGGTCCCTCGCAATTACCGCAGACTTCATAACTGCAGATAATTCCGAACTTATATGAATTGAAAATATCTTATCATGTTCTTCAAGCAGCTTTTTATAAACTAAAGCAAAATCCCGGGGAGAGGGAGAAGATGATGTAAATACCGCTTTCTCTTTCTTCTGGAGAGTGTAGATCTGGCTGGAGCTTATGTCCATCCCGTCCCGGAATTCTTTTCCATTATAGTGAATGTAAATGGGAATAACCTTTATATCGTACTTATCTGCAAGTTCCCCTGATATATCAGAGGTGCTATCGGTAACAACCGCATACCTTTTTGAATTCTCTCCATCATCTTTCATAACAATTATTTACCGCAAAACTTTTCAGGTATCATATACCAATTAATACCTATATCCTGCAGACCGCCTGTAAATCCGTTCGCCATGTTCACCTTATGCTGCCTTCGAAAATAGAATTCAGGATTTCTTCCCTTTCCTCAGGAGCTGCAGGTACCGGCTGGCTGTAGTCCTCTAACATCGTAGTGATAATAACAGTATTAATATGCTGCCCTTCATAAAAAATATGCTTTGCAATAATTCCCTGGCGGGTTCCCAGCTGCTTCATCTGGTCAAAAAACAGATTCCCCAGCCCGTAATTTATAAAACCGTCACCCCTGAATTCAATACCCATCGGCCAGTGCGACTGGCTGCCGCTTACTATATCCGCACCTGCATCAATCATCCTCCGGAAATCTTCTATCTGGCTGTTCGTAGGACTGTACTGGTAGCTTTCCAGATACTGAAAAGTAAAGATTACAATATATCCCTCATTCTTAAGGTCTTTTATAATGCCTTCAAAATCCTCAAAGTTGGGAGGAGCCGACCCCGGGGTGTCCTCCGCAGCCCAGTCATATGCCGGTCCCCACCAGTTAAAACCCAGAAATGCGAACCTGTTACCGTCCGACTCCAGAACAGCGGGATTATATGATTCTTCCAGATTTCTCCCCCCGCCATAATAAGGCCAGCCCTCATCATCATACATATCCAGCGTATATATGAACCAGTCATGTCCGTAATCATTCATATGGTTACCCGTAAGTTCTACTACATCCGTTCCCACATACTCAAGCAGTTCTATATACTCCGGTTTACTGCAAAAAAGAGGGAACCTGTCCACCGACACATCGCAGCTCTCCACAAAAGGCACTTCGTTGCTTATATGAGTGATATCCGCATCCCTTAATATACCCGCTATCTCCTCTGCAGGATAAAGCGGGCCGTACCTCTCCATCCTGTTCGCGGTACCCCTGACCATGGCCGTAACTCCTGTCATTATGACGGAAGACATCTTTTCGGTATCCCTGTTCGTAATTAATTCCCCATTAAAACATTCGCTTATTTTTTCCTCAATTTCAGGGCCATCGCCTTCCACATTTATACCAAATGCCAGGGGGTAATCATTAATATCAATCTCCTTATCGAATACGGACATGCCGTCCAGATTTAAAACTTTAAACTTCTTTTCAATATTTTCAAAGGGAACAATTGAAAAGCTATTCTCATTCTCAATATACGGCAATAATTCTTCTTCATCTACTATCTCTATACGCTCATTTTTACATTCTCCAAGAATTTCCTCCAGAACCCTGAAAACCTCACCGGTTAAAACGAGCTGCGGCCCTGAGTTTTCAGGTGACATATAATTTAAGCTCTGTCCGTCCCCTTCCCAGAAATCAACAAGTTCATCGTAAGAAAGGTTATCAAAAGCCCTGAAAAAAGAAACAACAGGAACATAGGTGCATACCGCTGCCGGCTCTAAAAGGGGACATCCAACCTCGACACTGATATTAGAATCTTCTTTTTTATCTACTATTTTTACTTCATCAAAGGCTCCGATTAATTCGCTTCTAACTTTTATACTCATGTCTGCCGGAACAGCTTCATCTATCCAAAGTCTAACGGGATTAATTTCCTTTTCAATTTCTCCGGTTTCCTCTCCATTTGTAGATTCGCTCTCAACATCGGAATCCGCTTCTTCCTCTACCTCCGGAGAAGTGTTAATTTCAGAAAAATCTATCCGACACGATAAACTTCCGGCTGATATTAATACAAAGGCCAGAGCTGTAAAAAAGACAGATGCTTTTGAAAATGAACCTTCCCATTTCATTTTCATATACCTGCATGGTCAAATATTTTATTAAGAATGGTTTTTCTTCTGATAACCTTCTATCATTTAGATAATTCTATATTTTTACATATAAAATTTAAAGTAATATAATTACTATTGATTCTATCCCTCTAATTTTATTTAAAAAATGTTATAATATCTTTCACAAAAATAGCTCCGGGAAACTTATAAAAAAGAGAAAGGACCAGTTAAATATGTTATCAATAAAGGGAAGCGATATTAAAGGCACAAAAAATTTAACCATAATTGCTGAGGGAGTTGAAATAGACGGTAAAATCAATTGCCCGGGTTCTCTAAGAATTGACGGCTCAGCAAAAGGTGAAATCATTGCGGGCAAGGATATAACCATTGGAAAAGAAGGAAATGTAGAAGCCAATATTAAAACCTCAAATGCAATCATAGCAGGAAACTGCAGTGGTGACATGGTAGCATCGGGGGAAGTTGAAATCACTTCAACCGGAAAGTTCATTGGGAACCTTACCCAGAAAGACGCCCTGCTCACAGTTTCCAAAGGTGGACTTTTTAAAGGGGAAAGCGTTGTAGGTTCAGATTCCGATGCTTTCAAAACGAAGGATGAAAAAAAAGATACCGGGGATACCACAACGAAAATCAAGAAAGACTAGTTACCTGATAGTTCAATATCACCCCAGATGCCGATATTTCCGTCTTTCACAATTAAGAGACCGCCCAATTCCTTTATTCTGCTGTATTGTTCCATAACCCCGTTTATATCCGAACTTTTTTCAATCCTGTTTGCAATTGATGTTGCCGCACCGTCTGCGCTAATCGTTGACCGGGATAAGACCACGACAATGCCCACGCTGCCCATGCTGAGTGAATGCCCAAAATTCCCGGATGATGAACAAAGGCCGCATGGAGTATCTTCCGACCTTATTTTTAGATAAATTTTATCTTTAAAATTTGTATCTTTGAGATAAACCCCTACATTAAAATCCCTGCTGCTCCTTATATAAACATCCCCGCCATTTTCTATTATCAATCGGCCGCACTTCTCTCTTAAACCGGAAGCTATATAGTCGCATACCGCCCCGGCTACCGTAGCCATCGGACCCACATTAAACAGCGCTGCCTTCCGGCACATTTTCTTTACTATGGAAGGGTAATCCTTCTCAATCTTTACAGGAGATAAACTTTTTTGAAAAGAAGGCTTTCTATCAATGAAGGATTCAAGTAAATCATATATCTCCAATAACAGTTTTTTAACCCTGCCGCTTATATCCTTGTCGCAGCTT
Source organism: Actinomycetota bacterium (assembly GCA_034660395.1). Classification (GTDB taxonomy): domain Bacteria; phylum Actinomycetota; class Humimicrobiia; order Humimicrobiales; family Humimicrobiaceae; genus JAQVEM01. Next base: position 28,457 of record JAYEJA010000138.1, on the reverse strand, counting down.
ATGAGAAGGTCGCTGTATTTATATATAACACGCCAGTTATATTTTTCCCTGTGCCTTATGCTGCTCCTGTAAACACTTTTATCCGCATCAAATTTTTCAGGAAATATTCTTTTAACACTTATATTATTATAATCACCCATAATAACCTTTACTCATTATATCTACAGCTTCCATATATAAATATAATTTAATAAAAAATCTTTTATTAAACTTAAAAATATACTCCTGACATCTAATTTCTAAAAATTATATTACACGTCAGTTTAAAATTCTATCCTTATACTATATGGTTATTGGAAAAAAATTAATATTAGAGTATTATAATTTACTAAAATAGAATCAGGATTTAATTTTAATATGGCAAAAACTATTGAAGAAATAAACCAAAAAATAAAGAGCGGAGAAGTCGTAGTCCTTAACGCCGAAGAGATAATTGACTACACAGCCAAAAAGGGAGTAAAAAAGGCTGCAAAGGAAGTTGACGTCGTAACTACTGCGACTTTCAGCCCCATGTGTTCTTCGGGAGCGTTTTTAAATTTCGGGCATTCGGATCCTCCCATAAGAATGACTAAAGTTTGGCTTAACGACGTTCCCGCCTATACAGGAATAGCCGCAGTTGACGCATACATAGGGGCCACGGAACTATCTGAAACAGAGGGGATGAAATACGGAGGAGCCCATGTAATTCAGGACCTTATCTCCGGTAAACCGGTAAAGCTAAGGGCAACTTCATATGGTACCGATTGTTATCCCAGAAAAGAAATTGAAACTTATATAACCCTGGATACGATAAATCAGGCGTACCTTTTCAATCCCAGAAACGCCTACCAGAATTACGCTGCAGCCACAAATTCGTCCAACAGGACCATATATACTTACATGGGAAAATTACTTCCCCGTTTTGGGAACGCCAATTTTGCTACCGCCGGCCAGCTAAGTCCTCTGTTAAATGACCCTTACTACAGGACAATAGGGATAGGCAACAGAATATTCCTTGCAGGCGGTGAGGGTTATATTTCCTGGTGCGGTACCCAGCATAATCCAGGTGTGGAAAGAACGGCCGGCGGTACTCCCGAGCATCCTGCCGGTACTATTGCCGTTATTGGAAACCTTAAGGGCATGTCAGCCGGGTATCTCAGGGCATGTACATTCCGCGGTTACGGTGTTTCCGTATTCATGGGTATAGGTGTTCCCATTCCTGTAATTGATGAAGAAATGATAGAGTTTTTAAGGGTTAAAAACGAGGACATATATACTGAAATTATTGATTATTCCGTTCAGAGAAGAAACAAGCCTTCCTATGGGAAGGTAAACTACAGCCAGCTTAGAAGCGGCAAAATAAAAATCAACGGAAAATCCGTCCAGACTGCGCCTATATCAAGTTATTCAAAGGCCCTTGAAATATCAAATATTTTAAAAAACAAAATCAAGGATGGCAAGTTTTACCTGACCAGCCCGGTTTCGCCGATTCCGCTTGACGAAAAATTTAAGAGTCTTGATATACTCAGCAGGGAGGAACTCTAATGGTAAAAAAGAAACTTGTCCTGAGCTTTCCGGAAAAAATAGTAACAAAACCAATAACATATAAACTGGTAAAAGAGTATAACCTGGAGTTTAATATATTAAGGGCTGAGATAACTCCTAATATGGAAGGCAGGATGCTTATAGAGCTGAAGGGCGATAAAAATCAAATAGATGAAGCGGTAAAGTACCTTTCCAATACCGGAGTCAGCGTCCAGGAAGCAGCAAAAGATATAATAATAGATAAAAACCTCTGTGTGGACTGCGGCGCCTGCACCTCTATATGTATTACCCAGGCCCTTACTCTCGATAAGAAGACCCATAAACTAAATTTCAATAAAGATAAGTGTATTCTGTGTGAGTTGTGCCTGGATTGCTGCCCTGTTTCTGCAATAAAAGTCCACATTTAATTAGAGCATGAATACCTAAGCGGCCGGAGTATAATCAACCGCCGTATATTCCAAATTCATCCTTTGAGGCACCGCATTCCAGACAGATCCAGTCATCAGGCAGGTCTTCAAAACTTGTACCGGGTTTTATATTTCCTTCCGGGTCACCTTTTTCAGGTTCATAGACATAACCGCATATCCTGCACTCCCACTTTTCCATGTAAATCCTCCATTTTATTTATAATCAAATTTGCAAAAGGTGCTGCTCGTAATCTACCGGAAAATTTTACAATCTTAAAATCACTTTGTAGTATAATAATAGGGTAAAAACATTTTCAATACAACCGGGACAAAAAAATAAAGTATTTATCTTTTATGCAAAAAAATAATAAACTTTTTATTTTTTTAATATTTGCAATTCTTATCTTTTTATTCACTGCTGCACCTGTATATAAATCCTCACAGGAAGGCACAAATAATTCATCATATGAAATCAATAATAATAACGGAAAGGATTTTATTGAAATAAGTAATTTCTTCACATGCGAGGTGACGGGAATAATAGATCCGCCCATATCAAACTATGTAACGAAATGCCTTCAAAAATCCCATGAATCAGGTTATGGTCTTATCATATTAATGAACACACCCGGCGGTCTTGAAACATCCATGCGGGAGATAATTACCGAAATTTTAAATACGGATATTCCGGTCATAGTATTCATTTACCCTAAAGGCTCCAGAGCCGCCTCCGCGGGCACTTTTATAACCTACTCAGCAGACCTTGCAGCCATGGCTCCGCTTACCAGCATTGGCGCAGCCCATCCTGTCAACCTTGGCGGAGACCAGCAGGTTTCGGGGGATATACTTGATAAGGTAACCAATGATTCAGTTTCCTATATTAAAAACCTTGCCATTTCAAAGGACAGGAATCCAAAGTGGGCAGAAAAGGCAGTGAGAGAAAGTGCTTCAATAACTGCAGAAGAAGCACTTGAGCTTGGCGTTATCGAGCTTACGGCTCTGGATACGGAAGAACTTTTAAAAAAGATAGACGGTAAAATCATAGATAAATCAGGCAGCTCCTTTCTTATAAGAAGCGATGGTTCCACAGCAGAGAAAATTGATATTGATTTTATTACCTCCTTTCTTCACACCATCGTTAATCCGAATATTGCCTACCTATTATTTATAATAGGAATCTTCGGCCTAATTTATGAATTTTCCCAGCCGGGGCTTGGTATTTCAGGAGCTGTGGGCATCTTATTCATAATACTCGGCCTTTATTCATTCAGCATACTCCCTATTAATTATGCGGGCCTTGCCCTAATTATACTGGCAATTATTTTATTTATTATTGATATAATAATAGGCTCGGGCGGCATTCTCTCAATAGCAGGAGTAGCTTCACTGGTCATAGGCTCTTTTTTGCTTATAAATACCGGCGCTTCTTACCTAAAGATAACCCGCAGTCTTATACTCAGCGCTTCCCTGGTAGTATCCGGATTCATAATTATTGTAATTAGAGCAGCTTACAGGGCGCACCAACTAAAACCGGCTACCGGTAAAGAAGAGATAACCGGGAAAACGGCAGTAGTATGCCAGGATTTAAATCCCGGGGGTATGGTAAAAGTATCGGGGGAAATCTGGAAGGCGGTATCCATTAATGGTAAAAAAATAAAAAAGGGCCGTAAAGTTAGAATAATTTCTTTAGAAGGATTGACTTTAATGGTAAATTTATTAAATAAGAATAAAAATAAAAATAAAAAGTAGGAGGTTAAAATGACAATAGGTTCTATTGTGTCAATACTTGCGGGGGTTTTTTTCGTTTTCATAATAATAATCTCAGCGGTCAAAATCCTCAGGGAATATGAAAGAGGCGTAATATTTAGATTCGGAAGGCTGAGCGGGATAAAAGGGCCTGGTATATTTTTAATAATCCCATTAGTGGATAAAATGACCAAGGTTGACCTCAGAACGGTTGCCATGGATGTGCCCCCGCAGGATATTATTACCCGCGACAACGTTCCGGTAAAGGTAAATGCGGTTGTTTATTTCAGGGTAATGGACCCCGCAAAGAGCGTTACCAAGATTGAAAGATATGTAGTGGCAACATCACAGATAGCCCAGACTACACTGAGAAGCATACTGGGCCAGGCAGATTTAGACGACCTGTTAGCCAGAAGAGACAAAATCAACCAGGAACTGCAGAAGATAATAGATGAGCAAACAGATCCATGGGGAGTAAAGGTTTCAACCGTTGAAATTAAAGATGTGGAACTTCCTCAATCAATACAGAGGGCATTCGCCAGACAGGCAGAAGCCGAAAGGGAAAGAAGGGCAAAGATAATTAATGCAGAAGGAGAATTCCAGGCATCTGAAAGATTATCCGGTGCAGCAAAAGTACTTAGTGAGCATCCCGTATCTGTACAGCTCAGGTTCCTCCAGACACTAAAGGAAATTGCAACGGAGCAGAATTCTACTATTGTGTTCCCTGTTCCCATTGATCTCGTTGAAGCCTTTATAGATAAACTGGGTAAGAAAAAAACCGGAAAAGAATAAAATTTATATCCTGTCCTGAATATGAAAAAAACCGTAAATGATATTTTCATACCGAAAATAGCAGGTAAAAAAACTGTCCTGAGACTGATTAAAAAAATGGATTTAAAGAAATCTCTCATGTGGCTAAAGGACACTTCTGTCAATATGTACCTCAGCCATAATTTCCGCGATTATACAGAAGAGCAGGAATTAAAATGGTTTGATTTTATAAATAAATCAAATAATGATATAGTTTTTGCAATTGAGGATAAAAATAACAATCTATATATTGGAAACTGTGCACTGCATAAAATCCAGTGGGATAAAAAAACCTGTGAACTTGGTATCTTCATCGGTGAAAAAGATTACTGGAATAAGGGATACGGCTCAGACGCAGTAAAAAGTATATCAAAATTTGCATTCAACAGGTTAAATCTAAAAAAAATAGTGCTGGATGTTTATCGCTATAACAGGCGTGCAATAAAAGTATATAAAAAATGCGGATTCATGCTTACGAAAATCGAGAGAAAAAACCATTTCTACGATGGCAAATACTGGGATACCCTGCTGATGGAACTTAGAAAAAGCCGAACCGGATAATTTTTCTTACTCACACATATATTGATGCAAAATGGGGAAATCTACCAAAAGTAGATACATTGTAAATATATAAATCAAGTATATATTATATATAGTAATAATAAATATTGGCTTTTTTATTTTTAATATTTTGTTTTTATGCTAATATCTTTTCAATCATTACCTTAAAATAAAATTATGTATACATACAGAAGAAGGCATAGGCCTGATGCAGGTTCAATTTTATTTATAGTTGTTTTCGTATTAATTATTATAGGAATCAGCTTCCTTTCTTACTTTGATAAAGGTAAATTCTGGGATATTTTACCCTTTATCTCTATACCTTCAATAGTAATAAGCCTTATATTCATAATCATAAATTTTATTAGAAGAACGAAAGGAAACATATTTTTTGTCCTTTTCTTTATTCTATCTGTTTCGGGGCTGATACTTTCAAACTTTTTTGGGCCCTCCGCTCTTTATTTCAGTGCTGAAAAAAATTTTAGTGATAAGGCATACGAGCAGTCCATTAACTATTATAAAATGATACAGGAAAACTATCCCGGCAGCCGCTTTGCCGACAATGCTATTAAAAATATTCCAGATGCCTATTTCCTAAACCATGATTATAGAGAAGCAGTCAAAAGTTACAAAGAAGCCATTGACTTAAATATTTTAAGCGGCAGCGACCTTGAACCCAAAAAAATCCTGGAAGAATGCTATATAAATTTAGCCGAAGAATATTATAATAGCGGTGAATTTGGCCTTTCAGCTGAAAATTACCTTAATGCAGCAGAAGTGCTACAAGAAATAAAGAACGATTTCCCGGATACAAATGAAGCATTTATTGCCATGTACAAGATACCCGAATATCTTTATCAGTCGGCCCTATGTTTTAATAAAACAGAGGACTGGGACAAATCCCTGGAATCCCTTGAAGAAATTGTGGAAAACTACGAAGACGATAAGTATTTCTACGAAGCCAGCCTGCTTTTAGCAAACACTCATATAAACAAAGCAATAGATTTTGTGGAGGGAGATAATTATCAGGAAGGCATTGAAGAATTCTTAAAAATCCTGGACCTGGAAACTCTTGATTATGACTATGATAACATTAATGATTACAAAAAAAGCCGTGTTTTCTCAGATATTCCCGCTGGCCTACTGGAAACTGCTGCAAAAAATAAATATATCGCCGGTAGTTATAAAAGAGCCATATTTTTATGTGAATTAATTATTGACTATTATCCGCAGATGGATGAGGATGTTATTTCTATCCTGGTCAACTCCAAAATCAAGGTTACCGCCTCTTCCAATTATAACTCGCTTGAGCAATCTGCTGCAGAGCTTACATTCTGGGGGCCTGAAAAGAGCATATTGATGATTGAAGACAACACTGAATTTGATTTAACAATATACCTGAAAGGACCTGTGTATAAAATAATAAGGGTTGAAAAAAACTCCAGCGCTGAAATAGAAATCACCGCAGGAACCTATGAAGCTGTTGCAGAATTAAACAATCAGGATATCCTGCCCTATTACGGCGAGTTGACCTATGAAGAAGGCAAAAAGTACAGAGAGGAATATAAAATCGCCGAATAGCATTTAACCTGCCTTTTTAACGTTATCATCAATTAATTCCTTAAAAACCCTCCCCAGGTTTTTTTTAACTTCTTCAAAATCCTTTTTCCTGTCTATTTCACAGTTCTCTTCCAGTCCTACCAAAAGCTCGCCCAGCACCGTGGAAGCCGACTTTATCTGTTCACCCGTTCTTTTCTCATCCGCGTAACTTAAGTCTTTTACAGTTTTATCTACAACAGCATTCAAATTCTTATAGACATTCTTGATTCTCCCTGTAAGCTTCGGTTTCTGCCAGAACCACTTCCCGCTATTTCTTATATTGTAAAGATTAAAAAGTCCGAATAGATACTCCAGGTCAACTTTTCTCAACTCACACATACTTCTAAGGACATATATTCTTTTAGTTATATACGGCAACTTAATTAACTTTTCAAAATCTACCATTTCCCTGCTCCCCTATCATTACATTAACAGTTTATTAAAAGTTTTAGCAATAATAAAGCCAACTGATATTTAATGCAATAAAATAACGCCGCTCAAACTAATCCTGAATTCTTCCAGTTTAAGAATATCTACCGTCCCCGTTTATTTATCAAGCATTATGAACCTCAGTAATTTATCTCCCCCCTTATTTATTCCTACCCTCCGGCTTCTTGCTATCCTAAAGTTCGTATCTCTTCTTTTAAAATCAAATATCCTCAGTCCGCCTTCCGCCTTCACGATATCCGTACCATTATCTTCTATCCCTATGCCCAGGGCTATGGTCAGCCTGCCCGGACCATCAGTCAATCTTTCGCTTCCATTCCTTCTGTGTCTCATTATGTCTATCCCCCATACAGGTTCCAGCGCTCTTACCAGGACTGCACCCGGCCTGCCTTCTTCTTCCGTTACAATATTAATAAGGTGGTACATACCGTAGCATAAATATACATAAACCGTGCCTGGTTTTTCAAACATTATTGAACTCCTGGGGGTTTCTCCGCTATAAGCGTGGCTTGCCGGGTCATCCTGGCCGTAATATGCTTCCGTTTCGGTTATAACTCCCCCAGCCATCTCTTCCCCGTCATATTTTATCAGTGCCTTACCCAGCAAACTGCGGGCTACTTCTGCAGTATCCCTTTTATAAAAATTTCTCGGTAAAATATTTTCCATAATAAATTCAGTACAATTCTACCATTGATTTTATTAATGTTCCTTAAATTTTATAAAATAATTATGCCCCGGCTTACTGCCTAACACTGCATCATTCCTCCGGAGAAATACTCTTATTACTACTCTAAAATATAAATAATTATTTTATTGAAATAGAAAAAAATATCTTGTATATTACATAACAGCATTGCAAAGAATAAGCAGAAAGGAATTAAATGGAAGTAAAAATTGATAAGGAACTATGCACGGGGTGCGGTCTTTGTGAAGAAACATGTCCGGACATCTTTAAATTAAACGAAGACGAAGACATTGCAACAGTTATAAAAACTGACTATGATGAAAATGACGAAGAATGTATTGAAGAAGCCGTAGAAAACTGCCCGACAGAAGCAATATCTGCCGACTAAATTTAAATAGAAAAATATAAAAAACATATAAAAGCCCTCTTTTTAAAAGAGAGGGCTTTTTTTATAAATCTTCCTTGAAAAATTTATTTAATAAATTATTTATTTTAATCCGGCAATTTTGGAAATATGTCTATGCCTCCACCGAAGCAGATACTTTTCCCCTCGTTTTTTTAACAAATTCACCAAGATTGTCAGAGCTAAATAATGACTTGCCAATAACAAGTACATCCGCTCCCGCTCCTGCGGCAACAGGCGCTGTATCAAGATTAATGCCGCCATCAACTTCAATAGCGATATCTTTCTTAGAATCTGAAGAGTCCCTTCTGTAATCCTCGATCATCTCCCTCAACCTTCTAATCTTATTCACCATACCGGGTATAAACTTCTGGCCGCCGAATCCCGGATTAACAGTCATTATAAGAATCATATCCACCAAATGAAGCACATTTTCCACATAGCATAACGGAGTTGAAGGATTCAATGCAACAGCTGCTTTTTTACCTGCTTTCCTTATATAGTTCAGTGTCCTATCAAGATGCGGACACTCTTCAACATGAACATTTATAAGATCAGCCCCGCTCTCAATAAAACTATCAAGCATCCTGTCAGGACTTTTAATCATCAGATGAACATCCATGAAAAGCCCTGTTTCAGCTCTCAAGCACTTTATTACAGGAGGACCCACAGATATATTGGGGACAAAGTTACCATCCATTATATCGAGGTGGAGCATATCAACTCCCGCGCTTTCAACTCTCCTGACTTCTTCACCAAGTCTGGCAAAGTTACTGCTTAAAATAGATGCTGCAATCTTTACCGAATTATTTTTATTTTTCATTTCTGCCTGCCTTCCAGATTACAACAAGGATTATAACATAAAAGTAAAGTTAATTTACGCTCGAAAATCCTAATATCTATAATAAAATAAAAAAGTTCTTGGCATATTAAATTAATTTTAGTATATTCTTACCGTAACTTTTTGTTCTTTTGAAATTTTTTTAGATTTAAAAATTTTCAAGGATAGGTGTAATTCCTTACCGGCGGTCAAAGTCCGCAAACCTGCTTTTAAAAAGCAGGCCGACTTAGTGAAATTCTAAGACCGACAGTTAAAGTCTGGAGGGGAGAAAATTTGTGACTTTTTTATTATTAAGCCATGGAGTTTCTCCATGGTTTTTTATTTATTTATTTTTTTACTATTAAGATATTTATAAAATATGGGGACTGAAAATAAAAATTGCTTCAGCAAGGAAGACATTCTTTACATGAAGCTTGCCATAAGGCTTGCTGAAAAAGGAAGAGGAAAAACAAATCCAAATCCCATGGTTGGTACCGTCATTGTAAAGAACGGCAAAATTATATCATCAGGTTATCACCTTCAGGCAGGATTGCCCCATGCCGAAATAGAAGCCGTAAATAATTCGAAAGAGCCGCTGGATAATTCAACGATGTACGTCACCCTTGAGCCGTGTACATTCCGGGGTAAAACACCTCCCTGCACCAGAGAAATTTTAAAACATAATTTCAGGGAAATAGTAATCGGCTGTATAGACCCCAACCCAAGGGTCAACGGAAGGGGTATAAAATTCTTAAAAAACAGCGGATTAAAGGTAAGATACGGCCTCTTAAAAGACAGGATAAGGAAGCAAAATGAAGTATTTTTCAAACAGGTAAAAACCGGAATTCCTTTCGTATGCTGTAAAATTGCCTCCAGCATAGACGGCAAGCTTGCCACAAAGACATCCGATTCCAGATGGATTACATCGAAAAAATCAAGGGCCGGCGTCCAAAAAATACGCAGGGAATACGGCTGCGTATTGACCGGCATAAACACCGTTTTAAAAGATGACCCATACCTTCTTCCCGGAAGAAACCTAAATCGACTTCCTGAAAAAATAAATATGCCCTTGAACCGGGTTTTTTACAGGGTTATTCTTGACAGTAAACTTAAAATTAAGCTTGATTCCAATATTGTAAAGTCTGCCGATCTGGCAAAAACCATTATTTTTACAGGCAGGGATAAGAAGCAGGGTTCTTCTAAAAAAATTGAAAAACTCCAAAAATACAATATCGATGTCCTTAAGGCATCATATGATACCGTTACAAAAAAGGGGCTTGATATACTTGAAATACTTAAAATACTTTACAGCAGGTACAGGATAACATCCGTTCTTTTGGAATGCGGTCCATCCCTGGCTACCTCCTTTCTAAAGAGAGGTCTTACTGATAAATTCATTTTTTATATTGCTCCAAAAATTATCGGCTCCGATACCAGATACGATATGTTTAAAGAACTGGGAATAGAGAAATTAAATGATTGCAGGAAGCTTAGATTTGAAAATGTAAAAAAATCAGGCAATGACATTATAATAACCGCTTATCCTTTAAAGCTGGAAAGAATGAAACGGGGTAATTAATATGTTTACAGGCATTATAAAAGAAACCGGAAGGGTAACAGGAATTGAAGACAGGACAGCTGATAAGGAAATCAGGGTACAGTGCAGTAAAATACTCGAAAATTTGAACACAGGCGATTCCATATCCGTAAACGGCGTCTGCCTGACAGTTACAGGAATGGATAGCGGGGGATTTACCTGTGACGTTTCTTTCAATACAATAAAAAATACCTCTCTGGGGGAAATTAAAACAGGTGAACCGGTAAACCTTGAAGATTCTCTTACCGGCTCCGATAAACTTGGAGGACATTTTGTAAATGGGCATGTAGACTGCACGGCAAAAATCCTTAATGTCCTTAAAACCGGGAGATCCTATACCGTTGAAGTTTCACTCCCGCCCGACATCAGTGACTTTATAGCTCTAAAGGGCTCTGTAGCTATTGACGGGATAAGTCTTACCATCTCCGGAGTAAAAAACGGCAGCTTCAGTGTCGTAATAATCCCATACACTTTTGAAAATACAAACTTATCGAAAAAGCGCCCGGGCGACATTGTTAACGTTGAAGTAGATATGCTGGCCCGATATGTAATTAATTTTTTAAAAAGCCGAGAATCGCAATATGCGGATTCCCGTAATATAAAAGATAAAATACTTAAGGAAAAATTAAAGGAAAATGGATTCACAGAATAAGGCAAAACATTTTTACCCTGCGGAAACCATAACTGAAGATGTAAAAAAAGGTAAAATAGTAATTATTGTTGATGACAGATCAACCAATAACGATGGCGTGTTTTTCCAGTCTGCAGAAAAAGTTACCCCTTCCTCTATTAACTTTTTCATAACCCGGGCCAGGGGTTTAATATATCTGCCCTGCAAACAGGAAAGCCTGGACCGCTTAAAAATACCGGTCATGGGCTATGAAAATAAATCCAATCCTGCAGGGGTAAGCTCCCTTGCCGTATCAATAAATTCAAAATCAATAAGCGGCAGCGGTATTTCCGCCAGTGACAGGGTAAAAACCATAAAAGCTTTCATTCGCCCAGATACAGACCCCGGGGATATATCAATGCCCGGCCATATATTTCCTATCCGTTCGCATAAAGGCGGCATACTTACAAGGGCCGGCTATACCGAAGCTGCGGTTGACCTCGCAAAAATGGCCGGCCTATACCCGGCCGGAATTATTTGTGAAATCATAAGGGAAGACGGCGAGGTAGCACACCTTCCCGACCTTATTGAAATCTCGGGGAAATTCGGTCTGAAGATAATTACAATAGAAGAGCTTATAAGATACAGAAAACGTAAAGACAGATTAATTGAAAAGGTCGCCGAAGTTAACCTGCCTATAAAATGGGGCAATTTTAAAGCCATTACATATAAATCAGCCATAAGCCCCGAGTTCCACATTGCATTTGTAAAAGGCCGTGTAAGTGGGAGGAAAAACGCTCTAGTCAGGGTACATTCCCAGTGCCTTACCGGTGACACTTTTGGTTCGACAAGGTGTGACTGTGGTGAGCAGCTCGACAGGGCGTTCAGGAATATAAACAAAAAGGGCTCCGGAGTACTTCTTTACATGTCGCAGGAAGGCAGGGGAATAGGTTTTTGTAATAAAATGAAAGCTTATGAATTACAGGAAAAGGGCATGGATACAGTCGAGGCAAACCTTCACCTCGGCTTTGATGCAGACCTAAGAGATTATGGAATAGGGGCGCAGATACTTTCAGACCTTGGTTTGACTACCATACACCTTATGACGAATAACCCCAGAAAGATAGTAGGACTTGAAGGTTACGGGCTCAGGATAACGAAAAGAATACCTTTAACCATACCGCCAAACAAGAATAATAAAAAATATTTATCTACCAAAAAAAATAAGCTAAACCATATGCTATAAATGAAAAATTAAGGAGGAAAATATGAAAAATTACGAAGGTAAACTTGATGCCAGAGATTTAAAATTCGGGATAGTCGTTAGCCGATATAACGACTTTATAAACTCAAAGCTTCTTGACGGTGCCCTTGACTGCCTGCACAGGCATCAGTGTAAAGACGACAACATAGAGATTGCCCGTGTACCCGGGGCTTTTGAGATACCGCCTGCAGCCAAACTGATGGCAAACTCAAATAAATATGACGCTGTCATATGCCTCGGCGCAGTTATAAAAGGTGAATCATCTCATAACCATTATATTGCCAGTGAAACCATTAAGGGCACAGCTAAAATAAGTCTGGATTTTAACATTCCTATCGCTTTTGGCGTTATAACCCCCGATAACATAGAGCAGGCAATTGATAGAGCCGGGACTAAAAGGGGAAACAAGGGCTGGGATGCAGCTTTAAGTGCAATTGAGATGGCAAATTTATTCAGGCAAATAAAAAAAGTTAAATAAATTAACATATTTACCTGAATCTTTTTATGCTGTATACTCAAATATAGTTAATTCATCACGCCTTTTTTGGTGGCAAAAAATATAATTTAAATTCTATATGCCAATAAGTGCCAGAGAGAGCTTAACTAAATTAAATAAAGAAATAACTGACTGCAAAAAATGTCCTGATATGGTAAAAATCGGGAATACCCCCGCTGTTGGCTCAGGAACCCCCAGGGCAAATATAATTATAGTTAGAAGCTATCCCGAGGTTAGTGAGGCAGCAGGAGCAAATGGCTCCAGGGGAACTCAGGAACAGGACAAATTCCTTAAAAAAATACTAAATAAAACCGGTCTTTCCCTTACGGGGAATACTTATATAACTTATCTCGTTAAATGTACGCCGGAAGAAGCAATCAGGGAAAGCGGCAGCCCAAATCCAAAACCTGTCAAATTGCATAAGAAACATGTAAATAAATGCATTCATTTTTTAACCCAGGAAATTTCCATAATTACACCTCATATAATTGTTTCCCTGGGTCTTGACGTATCCAACATCATTTTAAAGAAATTTTTCTCAATAAAGAAAGAATATAAGGATATTAAAAAAATACACATGAAAATATTTGAAAACCCTTCTTTTAAACTTGTTCCTTTCTTTGACCCCCGGGATGTTCTCCTAACCGGCAGCATATCTGAAAAGAAATACATAAGGGATTTTGAATCATTGTCAGAATTCCTAAAAATTGTCTGATTGGCCGCCTGCTTTAATCCTCAACCAGGTATATCTTTATACTTCTCCTGCCCCAGCGGAAACATTCTTCCTGCGTTTCAAAACAGAGGTCAATCCTGTTACCTTTTATCCAGCCCCCCGTATCTCCCGCAAGAGCTTCCCCATAGCCGGGTATGTAAAGTTTTGTTCCCAGAGGTATAACCCTGGGATCTACAGCTACTACACCTTTCCTTGCCCTCAGCCCTATTGCCGTTATGCCGTTACCGTTTATGTCATTTCCTCCCCTGCCAAAGGCATAATATGCCGTGGCCGTCATATCCCATTCACCAGCCAGGGTAAGGCCCGGCGGCTGAACCATTGCTATTCTCCTCTTTATCTCGCTTAATATATTCTGTATCTCGCTTTTCTCACCCTTTACCTTCTCAAGTAAAGCCCTGTTCTCCTTTATGCTCTTTTCTAACTGCTCTTCTTCTTCCTTAATTATGTCTCTTGCAACTTCAATCTCCTTTTTCTTTTCTTCGGATTTACGTGTAATCCTATCGTATTCTTCCCTTTCAAAACGCAGCTCTTCTATAATATTTGCCTGTCTTTCCATTACGTTTTTAAAAAGATAAATATTTCGTATAATCTCATTCATATCCCCTGCGCTGACTATAAGCCTGGCAACATCATCATTGGCATACTTGTAAGAGAAGACTATTTTCTTTTTTAGTGAGCCTTTCTTACTGTCAATGCTCTGGCTTAGCTGCCTTTTAGTCTCGCTAAGTTCGTACAGCTGGCTTTCAAGGTCTTCCAGCTCTTCATTTAATGACCTTATCTTATTTTTCTTATTTTCAACTTCCGCTTCCGATACGACTATCTCCTCGACTAGATTCTCCTCATCCCTTCCAAGCTTCGCTATCGAGTTGCCAAGCTCCCTTAACGTAATGGCATATATATCCTCCGGAAGAGCAAAAAGTATAGAAGACATTACCATTAATATAACTGATGCAAGTGCAGCAGCCCGTAAAATTCTGTTTTTTAATATTCCCGGCACTTTTTTCATAAATCTATCATACATTTATAATTATTGCCTTACTAATCCCTGATTAGATTAATTTATAAACCCCTTGACAAAAAAATCCGTTACCCGCTTTATTTCACAGATATTTTATTATATTTATACACATTTTTATAGATTTAACCAATCTGCCTTTGATTTGGAGGAATTGAGTATCTAATTAGTTTTCGTCTTTTATGACGCAGCTTTGGAATCACTCCGGAAACCTGTAGTGGCCGGTAATAATTTCCTCTCTTAAAATGTCTTTTTCCGTAGTATAGCCGGGGTCGATATGGTTATATATAATTTTTGGAATTCCTTCCCTCGTCGTACTATCCGATATAATACCTGCGGTATCGGAAAATCCGTCGCCATCCATATCAAAAAAAATAACATCGCCGGGAAGCCACCGTTCAAGTTTATCGGCTCTGGAACAATCGAATAAAATATCAAGAGATTCAGCGTTCCTCATGAAAAAAACCTCTAAATTCTGTATCCTTCTGTAGTCGATATTCTTATCACATACAGTCTGCCCCCATATCTCCCTCAGCGGATATTGGCCAAAATTATTCTTTATATCCTCATATACCATTTCCCTCAAATCAAAGCCGGCCTTCATAAAGGCCCTTGCTATAATGTCCGTGCTCAGCGCCAGGCCCTCCGGGGGATCTCCTTCCTTATAATAATTCAGCTCGTCTTCTTCCAGATATATATTTCCGGCAGGTTCCTCCAGCTGCTTTTTTGCTCCAAGCATAATGTCCTTCTGGTCATTTATACCATCATTATCCCGGTCGCCTAAATCCCCGATATCATCCATATCTATCAACCTGAATCTGGGAAGCTCATTCGCAAGTGCCGTTTGAGGGCTGTATTCTTTTTTAAGTGTAAAGTGCTTTACACTTATAATAACAGCAATTATTATAATAAGGATTACTATAATAACCAGCAAATGCCTTATATTAAACCTTTTTTTGTTTTCCTCAATGTCTTTCAAGGTCTTAAAGAAGTAAAAAATGAAGATATGTTAAAAACTAAACTCCGATATACAAAAATCTATAAAAGCAATATCAATACCCATTCTTCCAAGCAAATACACTACAGGTGTAACTATTATAACAATAGAGAAGAAAGTAATATACACATAAAGAAATTTCGGAAACAATATCTTTTCCTGTTTTTCTCCATCTGCTCCTCCGGAAGCTTTCTTATAAATACATATAAGAATCCTCAAAACATTAATGGCAAGGAATACAAAACATATTAAAAAAAATATTAACAGCGCTATTCCGATAACTCCCATATCCAAAAAGTTGCCCCCGTTAAAAAAGTTCATAAATGGTTTCAAATAATATATCAGCCCCGACCATGATAAAAATATAATCACTATATTTATTCCCGCATATATATTATTTCTTCCCAGCCCTCTTATACTTACTAAACTATCTTTTCCTTTATCCTCTTCTATGCTGCTGAATATTCCATATAGCGGCATAAAACTAAATAATATAATCAAAATATTTAAGAAATTAAACAATCCCATCGAACCTTTATTTATAATCCCCGCTGAATACATTGAAATATTAAATAAAAAAGCGCTTATAAAAAATAGAAATAGAAAAGATTTCATTCTTCTCAAGCTCTTTGTACTTACCGCTCCAATATTGCCCGCGAGCATAAAGCCTAAGGCTGCAACTGCCAGTATGGCAGAATAATAAATATTATTTTCCTCTATAAAATAGCTATATAAACTTCCGAGTTTCAGAAAAAGAAAAAAGCCCACCGGAAAATATAAGAACCATATTACAGCGTTTGAAGCAGAACTGCCCCTTTTTATCATCTTAATGTATGGACCCTGTAACGGAAATAAGAAAAAGTACAGGAAAAGGGCAATGCCGAATAAAATTAATGAAATCGAGATAAAAGGATTTGATAAATCCCCGGATTCCAAAACCTGGCTGAAATTTTTAAAATCCTGAGCGCCATATAACATTGAAAAACCAGAAAAGAAGAAAATTACTGTCAAAGTCGGTCTTAAAATAAATCTTAATATATGCGTTACCATTTCACCGGAGCTCGAATTTAAAGTAGATACAAGCTGGAATACAGTAAGTATAAATATTGAAAGCGAAGTGAACATCAGAAGAAAATTACTGCTTATAACAATAAACTCGGCACATATTAACATGAAAACAAAAAGGATGAGCTCCTTAACGAAATTACCTTCCGTCTTGCGATTCATCGTAATAAAAAATAATACGTTTACGGCGCTAAATATTATTATCCCGATTTCCAGCATCTGTACACTCCCAAAAAAAATTAAAAAACCGGAAAAATTACCGCATAGCGCATAGCTATGAATATTAAGTAAAAATGCGGCCGCCGTGGAAAACAGGACAAGCGCAGTAAGGCATTTTTTTATTACCTTATTTTTCGAAACTGCAAATAAGGATAAAATCAGAATAGTAACAGACAGAACAATCAAGCCCTGAAAAGGATTAACACTTTCGCTTAGTTCAAACAAAAAGGCCATAGCTTATATACCGTCTTCCCCCCACCAATCTTCTTTTTTTATCCTGAATATTTTAAATTCCTCATAAAGTTCTTCCGTTTCCGGAGCATCATTTTTCAAATAAAGATAATAGATAATACAGAACAATAAAAAATATATTATTGTAACTCCCGAGATTATAAATATTTTATCCCAGAGTGAATGCTGGTATAAAAATCTGGAAAACCCTATAAAATTTATGAAACCGGAGATTATTATAAACTGAAGCGAAACAAAAACCGATATGATATCCCTGCTGTAAAAAATACCGAATACTCCTATTAAAAGAAGTATAAGATTAAAAAATACCATTAATTGAAAATTCATTTTTCCCTCGCCTTAACCGCCAGAAACCACAGGAAAGACATAAATAATGAAGCAGTTATAATTATCAAAACCAGGCTGTAGTTCGTAAAAAAATAATTGCTTATATCGCTCCAATCAGCAATAAATATATTCCCTCCGTCTTCTGCTACCTTTACCCCTTTTAAGAAGCCGGATACGTATTCATATATAAAATACCCTGCAGCCGCGCAGCATAAAAATGGTATTATTATATTTAAAATTTTACTTCTAGCCGGAACCTTAAATTCTTTACCCGGATCACCGGATCCGGGCCTCCTAAAAAAATCCTTCTGTAAAACAAATAAATATAACAGCATAAAAAAGAACAACATCATTATTCCTGCCGTGAAAAATAAAATATCAGAATAATAAACAAAACTCAGAAGGCCGGCAAACAAAAAGCATAAAAACAGAAATAACAATTTCCTCTTATTATCTTTTATAAAGAGGGCAAACAGCCCGCATACCAGCAGTCCGATAATACTGATATAATTTATTAATATTATTATTAACCGGCTTATAAATGACATGGCTATATTACCAGAAATCCCTTATTTCGCTTGATGGTTTTATTAACTCGCTCTTCCTTAAAACAAGATCCTTTTTTTTATATTCCGCCAGCTGGTGCTGGTAAGACATATCAATTGCGCCAATCTTACATGACTCTACGCAGTTACCGCAAAAAATACACCTGCCCAGGTCCACATGGAATTCATCCAGAATTTCCTTGCCGTCTTCTCCCGTTCTCTTTTTTACTCTTATACATTTCTGTGGACAAATTATACTGCACAATCCGCAGCCGCTGCAAATAACTCCAAGTGTATCGGGGTCAAGTTTTAAATGAAGAACTCCCCTGCTGTTTTCAGGAATTATGATCCTTTCTTTCGGGTAGACAACCGTCCTTGGTTTCTTCAGCAAATTCCCCAGCGCAATAAAAAAGTTTTTTATAAGACCCAGCATTTTAAAATTAAATAACCTCAGATTAAATTATATATATCCCTGGCAATAAAAAAACCCAGGGTAATTATTAAATTAACAATAGAAACCGGTATCAAGAACTTCCAGTTAATCCTTACCATAAGCTTATAACTATCCACTCTGCCTGTCATTTTGTCCATCAACAATAAAATTATAAAAATGAAATAAAATTTAAATGCAAGCATTATCTCGCCCCTTATAATGTAAAAGCTCTGCCAGCCGCCAAGATACATTATATTTAAAACAGCTATCAGGAAAAAAATTATCATATATACAGAAATTTTATCAATAACTTTTCCCAGGCCTTTTCCCTCCCTGCCGGTATCCGCAGAATCCGAGACATAGCTTCTCCTGCTCATCCCCAGAATTTTTAACTGGAAAAATATCGATATGAAAAATATCAATCCTCCCACCGGTTGAAAGACTATATTCCAGTATTCATACTGAGAATTTACTATCTCCTTTAAACTCAACGTTTTATTCAAAAGGACAATCCCTATACCGCTTAATAGGATTGGCACAATAAACGAAAGCTGAATCAACAATTTTTTACAATTATCAACAAATATTCCTGAATGGGAAGACCTGCTTGAATTAAAAAGCATCACTGCAATCAGGGCAATATAAAAAGTAAACGAAATCAAAAAGCTGTAGTCCTCTTCAATCATAACCAGGCCGCCTGTTATGGGAACCGCGCTCCACATTAAGAAAGAAAGCAAAAATATAAAAAACGTCCAGATATTCACCCTATTGTCCATTGACAAAAATTTTATAAACCTGGACACTGGAAAACCCAGGCTTGCAACCCTGGTTATTTTATATCCCCTCCTTAATTCCATCCTGGCCGTCATTTTATTTCCAATGTACTCACAAATGTACAGATTAACTACCAGAATTATGACAACATAAAAAATTTTCTTTAGTATAACTAACATAACACCTCAATAACATTTATATACCCGCAGACATTATCTCTCCCGGGCTTATATCCAGACTCGTTAAAATCATGTTAATATCCTCTACATTATTACCCTTAAGTATCTTACCTCCTAAGATAAGACTATTAAGAGAAGGCCCCATTACCACCATTGACTTTACCTTTTTTCTGCCAACCTCCATAAAAATTTTAAAAAGGCCGTGCGGGCATTCGATAACGTATGAAGTCATCCCCGGCTGAAACTCCAGATGCGACATATTTATTTTCTTAATATGCTCCCCCGGCGGAATCTTACCGATTATCTGTTTTATCAATTTTAGTGATTGAAAAATTTCACTAAATCTCATTAAAACTCTGTCAAGGCAATCGCCCCTTCTTCCAATCGGTATTTTAAAAGATAAATCCTTATAAGAAATGAAATCCCTGTCTCTTCTCAAATCGTATCTTGCGCCCGACGCCCTTAGATTAGGTCCGCTGACACCGTATTCCAGGGCAAGCTCTTTTGAAATAACACCCGTATCCCTTAATCTCTCGATTACGGTAAAATCTCCTTTAACCATCCCTTCAACTGCCTTTATATTTTTAAATAATAAAGGCATAGATTTCCTTATACCTGCCAGTATCTCTGCTGTTATATCTTCCTTAACTCCCCCTATCCTTATGAAATTCGGATTAACCCTTGAGCCTGTAATCTTTTCCAGAATTCTCAGGATTCTCTCCCTTTCCATCAGGGAGAGATTATAGGCAATATCAAGCTGTAGAATATTGCACATATTTGAAATGAAATAAATATGATTAGAAATCCTGCTCAACTCGCATAACAGCATCCTTATATACCTGACCCTGTCTGTTAATTCCAATTGCATCAGCTTCTCAAATGCGCTGCAGAGGCAAATTTCCGGGAATATCCCCGCTTTCCAGTCAAACCTGCTCGCATAAGAAATAAGGTTATAAATCTCCAGTTCTTTATAATAACTGCTGTCGGCAATCCTGCTTATGTCTATATTTACATACGCTTTTTTAATTACATCACTCTCTGCAATAATATCCAGGTCAAAACAATCAAGTCCATCCAGTGTTCCAGAGGGTATTCTAATATTTGAATCATCAATACCTGCCCTGGCTTCCCGCCCGTAGAATTCAGCAGCTTTATAGAATTTTTTTAGAATTTCTATAATATCAAAGTAGCCCTCCTCCATTTCATCGCGCGATATTTCAGTCCTGAGCAACACTGAAAACCCCTTTTTAGCCGAATTAAGACCTACCATTAGAAAAGCTCTATCACCCCTCTCATAAGTAACCACGTTCTGGAAACTGCTTAATTTAAGTTCTGGATTTTCCTTTAGTTCCTTTACCGCTTCATGAAATCCGTTTCTTTCTACCTCCACTAAAAAATCAAGACCCACCCTGGAAATATCTATTGTTTTATCCCTTAAAATAATTCCAAGATTTCTTTCTGCCTCTTCCATAAACACAGAATTTGAGGAAGGATAAATTTTATTGTAAACATTATCAAACATTCAGATATAAATATTAAAATTTTTATATTACTTTTTATTTAATAACCTCAAAATCGCATACATAAATGCCTCAGGTCTCGGGGGACAGCCGGGGACATACATAATGATTTTCACCCTGCTCCTGAACCAGCTCAATAGTTTACTACCAGGGTCAAACGGGTTTCCATCAAGAACACAGCTTCCAACCGCAATTATTGCTTTCGGCTGCTGCATATTTTTATATATATCAAGGACTCTGATAATCCCCTTTTTGTTGTAAAAACCCTGCATAACCAGGATATCCGCATTCTCGGGAGTATTGACAAAGTTAATTCCGAATCTCTGTATATCATACAAAGCTCCCTGTGTCGCAAATATCTCCTGCTTGCAGCATCCGGAACCAGAAACAAGTATATTTAAATTACTCCCAAACATATGCTGATTTACTCCTAATTGATAATTTTTGACTTTACCAGATAAATTGCCATTAATATTAGATAAAATAGTATTCCTGCAATTAAATATAGATTTAAGTTAATTGAAGGCCTGCTGGTATAATTGAATACGGCAATAATAAGAATAAGAAAAATTATCACATTAACAAATAACGTTCCCAGTATGAAAGCATTTTTCTCCGTGTATGGATCCCGCCTGTAATTACCATTACCGACACCGCCCGGGCAGCCAATTTCTTTCCTTGCCTTTTCAATTCCCGCATCTTCTTCCTTTTTGTTCCTGCGGGCTAAAATGGTCGATATTAAAAAAATAATCGCAAATAAAGAAACCAGGATAACAATAAAAATCGCAAAAGTTCCAATGTTATTAATATAAGCGGCAATAGATTCTTCGGGCATTATAGTACCTTGTTTCTATGGTTTTCGTTTTTATACTTTTGAGGTTAAACTTTATCACAATTAAAATGCTACTTCAATTAACAACACGGGCTTTAAAAGTAACACATATCATAATCTCTCCGACTACTGCCCCAGTATTACTTTCACTTTATGTTCTTTACAATCTCCAAAAGGAGGCGCAACATTACCCTTAATCTCACTACCATCCACCCAAATTACTGAAACCCCCCTGTTAACATGTTCTGGATTTTTAACTTCTATATTATACACAAGCATTTCTATATCTTCGAACAGCTTTAAAGTTATCCCACTCTTTTGGAATACATGGGTCTATTTTTAGGCCTTCATAGACAGGTCTTATTCCCAGCATAAACTTTATACCTGCCTGATACATCCATGAAGCAGCTCCGGTCAGCCAGCTGTTGCGCGCAAGCACAAACTGGGGATGCTCATCACTCAGGATGTTCTGAGCATACACGTAGGGCTCACACTCATACTCATCTATGATATCATTTTTGGCAGCGGGGTTTATCTGCCTGTAATATTCATAAGCCCTTTCACCATTTCCCATCATTGATTCGGCAATAACTGCCCAGGGATTTGTATGCAAAAATATTCCGCCATTCTCCTTAGCCCCCGGAGGGTATGTTGTAATGCCTCCCTTATTCGGGTCATAACCGTTGAAGCCCGGCCAGCTTACTTTAATTC
The DNA here is from genome assembly GCA_034660395.1 of Actinomycetota bacterium. GTDB lineage: Bacteria > Actinomycetota > Humimicrobiia > Humimicrobiales > Humimicrobiaceae > JAQVEM01. Next base: position 5,886 of record JAYEJA010000138.1, on the reverse strand, counting down.
CCTTTGACGTATTAAGAAATCTTCTCACAGAGTCCAGTGCCTCTACTGCTCTTTCAGGAGTTGCCATTCCGGATATTACGGACCATGACTGAGCATTCAGGTATATCTTACCATAATCATTTTTATCCGACCCCATGGGTTCACCATCGGAATCAAAATATCGTATATACCACCGACCATCCCAGCATATCCTGTTAAATCTCTCCTTTATTTTATTATATTCCTTCTCGTATTCCTCGGCCAGAGCACTATCTCCCAGATAATTGCAGAGCTCAACCATTTCTAAAAGCCCTTTCCCATAAAGATGGGTGTTAAACAATGATTCTGCACCGGTTCTTAAATTAACTGTATCATTCCAATCTGCAAAACCCAGATGCGGCAGGCCATGACTACCTTTATCATTCATCGTAAAATCCAGAGCTTTTTTCATATGTTCCATTACGCTTCCACTTTCTGGATTCTTCCCTCCTTCATTTTCTTCATAATATGGAATTATTTCTCTTAGAAAATCAATGTCCCCCGTTTCCTTTAAGTACCCGGATACTGCAAGAACCAGCCACAGGTGGTCATCTCCATAATACTGCGGGCGATCCGGCATTTCATCTGTCTCCCCCCTGGACCCTTCCATGTTCATAGGATTAAACCCGTGCATAGCACTGCCGTTTTTCCTCTGAACCATCATTAATTTTTTTAACATATCTCTTGATTCCCGGGGTTTCTGACTGATTACCCCCATCATATCCTGGGATGTGTCACGAAAACCAATACCGCGAGTACCCAGGCCGGGCTGATAATATGAAAGATAGCGCGACCAATTACTGGTAATATAGCACTGCCGGGGATTCTGCACATTGAGCATGCTGTTCATATTTTTATCAGGTGTTTCTACCTGCATCACAGACAAAAATTCATTCCAGAAATCGGTAATTTTACAAAATTCTTCCTTTACATTACCGGGATTTCTATATTTTTTAATGTTCTCCAGCGCCTTTTTAAAACTTTCATCCTGCCCCAGCTGAGTAATAAAAATTCTCTCCTCTCCCGCCCTAAAATTTCCAAGATGATGCATGAGAGCACCAATATTATCTCCTCTCCGGGCTTCATAGTTTGAAAGCTCATTCATTTGCAGTGAGATTGGATTTGCCCAGCTACCATATTCATTATCTCCCAGAAATCTCTTTCTATCTGATTCAAAGGAAGACACGGGACTGTTTGAAGTAAAAAAATTAACACTGGTATCCTTATGCATAAAAGCATACTGGGTTAAAGTTAAAAGACCATTTTTTTCTCTTATACAGCAGGACTGCATCGTCTGGGGAACCCAGTCAGCATTATCAAACTGCCTTACAGCATCAAAATGGGAGTACTCGACCACACTTACAGCGTCGATCTCCAGCTCTCTTCCCGTTTTGTTAACTATCTTAATCTCCCGGATTTCTCTCCCGTCTTCCAGCGGAACAAATATTGTACATTCCGTTCTTATCCCATAAAATTCTGAAATTATACGGGTGTAGCCGAGACCTACATGACACTCATATAAATCATAAGAATCCAGAGTGGGCACAAAAAACGGCGAGAATACTTTATAACCCCCGCCCTGCCTGAATCTTAAGTATAAAGTCTCACCTTTAAATTCTGAAGAAGACATTTGCTGGATGTATTTTGTTATACGATTCAGTGTAGGGTCATCCTTGCATATCAGTGCTCCTCCGGTATGGTCAACAAATCCACCGAATTTCAGGGTTCCGATATAATTTATCCATTTGACCGGTGTTTTTGGATTTGTGATTACGTACTCTTTATTTTTATCATCAAAATAACCGTATCTCATTGAGTTCTCCTTTTCCGGTTTCCTCTATTACATTAAGAAGTAAATATTTTATTTTAATTCAAAAAATAAGTCAAAATACTAAAACCCGGTAAAAGCTCTGCTTATTTTAGTATTTTCTTTTATCACTAAAATCAAATAAAAAGAGCGGGACTGACACTCCTGCCATATTATTTCCGGTTTAATATGATATGGTATCTTTAATAGTTTATTTTTTATAAGGAAATATAATATAATGGTTATGATGAGATTAAAAAAAATGCCAAATAATAATAAAAACCTGAGGAACATAGGGATATTCTCCTGGTCCATTATTGGCCTGTTATTAATCATTGCGCTTCTCCTTTATGTAATATATCAGATAAGGATAGCAATCATACCCGTGATTATAGCAATAGCCATTGCCTATCTGCTGAGCCCGTTCGTAATCTTCCTCCAGAAGAAAATGAGGAAAATATTTGCGGTTGCGATAACCTACGTTGTCTTTATCGGTATAATATTTACTATATTTTTCTTTTTTATACCTATAATAATTGACCAGTTCGAGACTTTTTTAAATAAATTCCCTTCATACATACAGAACCTTACCAATTTTATAAATGACTTCCTTCAAAACAGCATTATCCTCAAGAACGCCGAAAACCTGATTGGAAAAGAAATAATACCCGAAGACGCCAGCAGCATTACCCAGTATTTTATAAATAGAATTAATCTTGAGGAAATCGATATATTCCAGGGAGCTACCACCGTTGGCAAATCTTTATTTAACATAGTCCTCTACCTTATAATAGGACCGCTGCTGGGCATATACCTGCTCGTCCACGCAGATAATATAAAGACTACTTTTATGAGAGTTATTCCCAGGAAATTTAAAAAGCACACTATTGTCATTCTTGATAAAATTAATAAGGTCGCAGGCAGGTACGTGAGGGGCCAGCTGCTTGTGTCGGTCATTGTCGCAATCCTTTGCACGATTGTGCTGCTGGTTTTAAATGTTGATTTTGCAGTTCTCCTCGGGTTTATAGCCGGAATCCTAAACATTATTCCTCTTCTCGGGCCCATTATCGGAGCCATACCCGCGGCCCTTACCGCGCTCTTTATATCTCCAGTCAAAGCTCTTGTTGTAATTCTGCTGTTTATTGCAATTCAGCAAATAGATAACTATGTTATTTCCCCGAACGTCATGAAATATCAGGTAGGAGTTCATCCTGGCATTATAATAATTTCATTAATGGCAGGCGGCGCACTCCTGGGTATCTGGGGCCTTATAATAGCCGTGCCTGCTGTTGCTGTACTGCAGGAGATATTAAGATATTATCTTATGGAAAAAAACAAATAAATTCATCAATATCCCTTTTAACTGCAAAGAGACGTTTTATGCTTATTTCTAATGCTGTTTAAATAACCTTTATAATAATTCAGGCGGTTCTGGATTTGAGCTATTGTTCAGGATGGACTTAATATATTTACCGATTATCAATTCTTCTTAAAAGTTCCCTGTTATTTTTATCCAAAATTTCTTTTACCTCATCTTTATTAAGACCGGAACCCAGGCCGACCTTCTCCTGCACGCCCGGTCTGAATAAATCATTAAGACTGTGCGCATCACTATCAATTACGAACTTTACACCCGCTTCCCTGCCCACGTCTGCTACTACCCCGTTGGTTAGACTATGTCCTGCCCGGTAGGTAATTTCTATAAATACGCCATTCTTTGCAGCAAGCTTAGCTTCTTCTAATTTTAAAAATCCCGGGTGCGCCAGGATGTCAGTATACTCTGATTTTACTACCTCAAGATTGGTACCCGGTTCAACATCTTCTGCAATAGTTTCACCGTGCACCACAACTATTTCCGCTCCCATTTCTTTTGCCTCCCTGGCCATGCCATTTATGCTTTTAGCAGGAACATTGGTCAACTCTACACCTGGAATTGCCTTTATATTCCAGTATTTCCCTGCCAGCTCGCAGTCCTTTCTTAATCTCGTTATTATAAAATCCAGATTGGAGCAGCTTGCATGATCGGTTATACCTATATATCCATAACCTGAAACAGATGCAAACCTTATAAGTTCTATTGGGCTGTGGACACCGTCCGATAAAAACGTATGGGTGTGAAAATCATATATCATGGATAAACCTTCCTGGAATAATTTTTAAATATCAGTCAAATTTAAATACTAATTTATTAAAATTCTACCAATATTATAAATATAAAACTATAATTTTAATAATTATTTTAAAACGGCGGCCTGCTAAAGCGATCTGGTATTAAAGTAATAAATAATAATTAGGAAAACGAAAGGATAAAAAATACATTTAATTAATTCTCTGGTAGAAACAATAGGTTTTTCAGTATGTCACCAGCTATCAATAAGAAGCCTTGATATCGGTAACATTATAATGCCGGTATGCGCAAGGTGCTGCGGTTTCTATACCGGCTTTTTCATAACAGCAGTTATACTTTTTATAATGTTTAAGAAAAAAGAAAGTGATCTTCCACCGAAATATATTCTTGTTATACTTGCTTTTTTCCTTTCTTCCTTCGTTGTTGACGGAATAGCATCAAACTTCGGCATCTATAATACAAACAATAACCTTCGTTTTATAACCGGAATTCTTTCCGGTTCAGCAATTTCAATAATTCTTTACCCTGTCTTTACCTTTCAATATTACAGAGATGCAAAATCTAAAAAAATACTCGGGCCCCCTGTTAAATTTATCATTTATATAATAATATTGGCATCTTTCATCATGGTCACACTTCTGAGACCTGATTTTCTCGGCTATTTTTATTACTACTTTACGGCACTTTCGATTCTTTTTACTTTCTACTTTGTAAACCTTACCGTATTTCTTCTTTTACCAATATTTTCAAAGAAAGCAAAAGGGCTTTTAAGCAAAAATCTAATCCTGCCATCCATTCTGTCTGCTACACTTTCGTCACTGGAATTATTTGCCGCTTACTGGTTCCATAGAATAATAAACCTGGTCTAACCCGGGATTATAATAAGCATTAACAAATATATCACCAACGTAAACATAACGTAGTAACCTTCCGTATTTATCTGTTTCAGAAACATCTTTCTCTAGTCTTAAAGTTTTATTTAAAACTAAGTCGCTGTTTTTTGAAGTAGCAATATCACCATAAAATTCATCTGTTTCCGGAGTATTAATTCCAATGTATCTTACTATATCCCCATTCTCTAGCTCTATTGTATCCCCGTCAATAACCCTATAACTCACTTGATAATATATTATCGTCTTCATCTTTATTTTCTTCCTCTATATCTGTATTTTCAACGGGGATCTCTTTATCTTCTTTATTGTTATCCCCTTCCAGTTTAGAATATCCTTCTATAGAATTGTTATTTGATAATACATCATCAAATAACAGGAGTGCTGAAAGACTTATATGTGCAATAGTCATAGAACAGAATGAGGGATGGATATCAGGGAGAAAGTATCTGGATATGGATTGTTTAAAAAACTATAAACTACCGGGATCTGATATAAAAGATAAAACCCTGGTAGCATTAGTATAGATTGATTGGAGAAGTAATAGATGAAAGTACAGAAAAAAAGTTGCATAATCTTATTTAAATGTATTTACGTTAGCATGGACTGTTATTTAAACGTATTTAAACGGATATCCGCTTTTATAAGATCCGGGTTAAATCCGGTATGCTGTACCATTCTAAATTAGCCAGCTTTTGGAATAAATCTTATATCCAGTTCAGTGTCTAAAGCCTCTGCAATTTTTTCTAACAATCTTAATGATGTATTATGCCTTCCGCTTTCCATCCTTGCTATGCTTGACTGTTTTGCACCGGTTAGCTTGGCTAATTGTTCCTGAGTTAAATTCTTCTTTCTCCTTAAAGAAAGTATCTGCCTTATTATCCTGTACTCTGGTTCTAGTTTTTCGTATTCTTTTTTAAATTCCGGGTCTTTTAAAAGATCCTTTTTAAATTCTTCCCATTCCATAATTTATTTACTCATCTCCTTTTATTTTTATATTCTATCATTCTCCTCTTTGCTATCTCCAGTTCCCTTTTAGGAGT
>JAYEJA010000137.1:0-1683 GCA_034660395.1 Actinomycetota bacterium | reverse complement strand
ATTATTGGGAAATTTAACTTAAATAGAATTTTTAAAGATTATTGCTTATTTGAGATTAATATAATTATAATCGGACTAATTATATTGATACTTTTATTAAAAATTTCAGTAAAGCCTTACATTTACAGAGTGAATAATAAAAATTTAAAAATATTTCTTACATTCTCTATAGTTTTCTTTTTGACGTTATTATCGTCTATCTTTTTTGCTAATGATGTTTCCGCCTCTTTAGACAAATTTAAATATATATTATTTGAATTGTTAATGATTTTATTCCTTTTTATTGCAATGGCTCAATTTTATAACACTGATGATGTTGGAATAATGATTGGAAAAACTTTTGTCTTTATTGGATTATTTTATTTTCTATTGATAACGTTTTCAGTTTTTATTCTCGATAAAACAAGGGGTGAAATTTTTTATGGGGGGCCAAATGTTACTACAAGAATATTATTTTTTTCAGCAATGTGTTCTTTGTTTTTATATAATATTTATAAAAATTTAATTTATAGTATTTTCTTTTTATTAATGTTATTTGGAATAATATTAGTAGGGTCAAGAAGTGGAATTTTTTCTTCATTTTTTTGCTTATTATTAATATTTTGTGGCAGTAAAAGATTATCAATAAAAAAGATTATAAGTTACTTTAAAAGTAAAAAAAAGTTTGTTTTTATTGCAATTTGTTCTATTTTGCTCCTTTTTTATTATAAACATTTATATGATATCTTTTATGGAAGGATAATTATTTTAACTTTTCAAAAATTATATCTTTCTGGAAGAGAGGAGATATTAAATTATTCCATTAATGCGATATTTAAAAAACCAATTTTTGGATATGGTTTGGTTTCGGGCTATGGTTTAAGAGAATATAGTTACCCTCATAATATTTTCCTTGAAATAATTTTATATATCGGTGTATTAGGTGTTGTTTATTCCGCAATAATAATATTTTTCTCATTATTTTGCTTTATAAAGGCAAAGAATACAAAATATAGGTGTCTTTCAATTCTACCTTTATATATGTTGTTTGTTTCATTTTTTTCAGGTGGGATTTATGATTTTAGATATTATTTCCTATGGGTAATAGTTGTTTTGTTTTTATTAACCCGAAAGCAGAACGTACAGCTCGTGAATAGATAGGTGAAATTCACTATAATAAGTATATGAAAATTAGGGTGTTTAGATAGAATATATATCATGTCACGCCACATATCTCTGGTGTGAATGGCTAATATTACTAAAGTATCCTAAGCCTGGATTGTTCTCCAAATATTACTACAGACATCATACAAAAGTTACTTGTAAAATAGTTGGAAGAAATGATAAGGTTATATTTGATATTCGAAATGTTATAAAAGATAAAAATGATAATTTAGAAAAGTTGTAATGATATATTTATAAAACATATTCTATAAAGTAGAAAATAAATTAATTTACTAAATCTTTTTATTAATATTTGGAGGTATTATGAAAATAACAATAATCGGTACTGGGTATGTCGGTTTAGTAACCGGAGTATGTCTGGCAGATTTTGGAAATGACATAATTTGTATAGATAATGATAAAGAAAAGATTGATATTAATGATATTAGTTATATTTTTTCTTTTTATAGTTATCGATTTGAGCGGTTGTATTAATGCAATAATAACACCTGGTACAGAAGGAGAAAATGTCCCGGAAAC
>JAYEJA010000136.1:0-1684 GCA_034660395.1 Actinomycetota bacterium | reverse complement strand
ACTGTGTTTTATTTTGATCAGAAAGGTTATAATCCAATCAGTACTTATAACAGGACAACAAGGAAATGGTTCGATGTGAAAAAAGAGATTAAACCAGACATTGTTTTCTTTACTGTGCCTTATCCTTTTGCAAAAGATGAATATTATATTACTAATTACCTCGATTCCCTAACATGTTATGTGCCATATGCATTTATGGCCACAAGTAATTATGAACTGCGTTTCAATCAGCTTCTTCATAATTTAGCCTGGAAATTATTTTATGAGACGCCGGTACATAAAAAGTTGGCAGAACAATATGCACGTAACAACGGAAAAAATGTTGTGGTAACAGGATTCCCGGGATTTGATATGATTATTAACGAAAATTACTCTCCCCGAGACAATTGGAAGATTAAGGAAAAAAGTATTAAAAGAATTATCTGGTCCCCACACCACTTAATGAAAGAAGGACTGAAGACATCAAATTTCCTGGATTATTACCAGCTTATGCTGGATATTGCAAACCGATACCGTGGCAAAATTCAGATTGCATTCAAACCACATGTAATGATTAAACAAAAACTTTACAGTTACCCTGAATGGGGTAAGAAAAGAACGGATGAATATTATAATAAATGGAGAGATTTGGAGAATGGACAGCTTGAAGAGACGGACTATGTTGACTTATTTCTGACCTCGGATGCTTTGATAAATGATAGTCAGTCATTTATTACAGAGTATTTATGCACGGGTAAACCGGAACTTTTTATGATTAGCAATGAAGAGGTAATTAAAGGATGGAATGAGTGCGGAGAAAGGGCACTGTCAGTCTTATATCAATGCAGAAATAAGAAAGAGCTCTACAGTTTCATTAACAGTGTTGTCCTTGGAGAAAGAGATCCTTTGAAAACTGAAAGGACAAGATTTCTGGAAGATGTGTTACCACCTAATGATATGACCGCATCGGAAAATATCTATAAAGAAATCCTGGATGCAATTCACTGATAATAATTTACGAACATTTTGATCATATCACATTATGAGGGGAAGACTGCAGAATTGAAAATCTCCAGCCTCATAGAGACTAAATTAATTTAAGAATATTATTCCTTAATTAATTATTAATGTCGCTAATTAAAAACATTTTGAAAAAGATCCTGCCGGGTTTTGCGAGAAAGTGGGCATTTAATATATATATCAGGACAAAAATAAAAAGGGTTCAGTATAATCAAAGAAAGGCTGAAAAAAAAATAAGAGGTAAAAATAAAATCAGGGTTGTTTTCTTCGTTGTACATGCTCCGATATGGAAACTTGATAATGTTTACCGGAAAATGCTGGATGACGATAGGTTTGATCCTTCAATAGTGATCTGTCCCTATACACCTTTCGGGAAAAAAATAATGAATCAATTCATGGATGAAGCTTTTATTGTTTTTGAACGGAAAGGATATAAACCTATTAGAGCATATAACAGTACAACAGGAAAATGGCTTGATGTAAAGAATGAGATGAAGCCGGATATAATTTTCTTTACCAATCCTCATTATCTTACGAAAAAGGAATATTATATCAGCCATTATCTTAATTCATTGACATGCTATGTCCCCTATGCATTTATGACACCGAATACCTATGATTATCAATTTAACCAGTTTTTTCATAATACTGTGTGGAAGGCTTTTTACGAAACTCCCATACATAA
>JAYEJA010000135.1:0-8609 GCA_034660395.1 Actinomycetota bacterium | reverse complement strand
CAAATTTCCCTTACTCTTTTCGCTGCCTTCCAAAATGCTGTCTGCTGCGATTCTGCCATTTTTTGTATATCCCTTCCTGGAAGCTTCTTCCTCAAGTTTTTTTATATGTTTTTTGCTTCCGGTGGTATACAACATATCCAGGGCCCAGCTTTTTCCGCTGCTTATAATAAATTCCACCTCTATGCCGTAGTCAGTTTCAAACCTGGCACTTGCGCTTCCCTTTCTTATATCTTTGCCTCTAATTTTTTTTATAAACTCAAGTGATTTTAACTCTTCCAGCAGTTTCTCACTTTTTGATAAATCATAAGTATCACCGTTAAAATCAGGAAGTATGAGTACATCTATATCCCTGACCGCAGGTTTTTTCCTTCTCAGGGAGCCGACTACTTCTACTTTTTCTATGCTTTTTATTTTTAAAAGGCTGCTTTTTATCTCATTTATGTAAAGTTTAACTCTCCAGCGCGGATAAAGACCCTTTACCCCTTCCATGTAATTTATAGAATCCTTCAGCCTATCCAGATAAAAGGGATTGCTCCTGCCCGAACCCGAAATATCCTCTGAAATAATATCCAATACCCTGCCGTCCATATCACAGGAAAGTTTTTCTTTAAGCTCTTTAAGGCCTCCTGCATTTAAAGTATCATAGACTTTGAACATCTTCCTTTTACCTAGCCCGCTTACCCTTATTAACCTTATTAAATCCTCGCCGTATCTTGACTTTAACCGTTCATAAAATCCGATACTCCCCTTTTCAAGATATTCCATTACATATCCCAGGGCCGGCTCCTCCATACCGTGCAAATCCCTGATATTTCCGTTATTGTAGATCTGGTCGACTCTTTCAGGCATATCCCTGAGCGTTCTTGCCGCTCCTATTAAATTGGGGACAATGGTCCTGTCGGAATCACCGGATTTTTTTACTTCTGCAATATCCGTAAGTATGCTGGCCAGTTCCAAATTGATCATTTTATAATATCCTATATGTTATAATACTGATATACTGAAATTTAAACCAAAACATTATATCACGAATTACTCCAGGTTATGAAAGAAACAAACAATTCCAGCGGCAAATACCATGATGAAAAATTCAGGATGCTGAGAGAGAATATGGTAGAAAACCAGATTGCTGCACGGGGCATTTCAAATAAAAGGGTACTTAAAGCATTTAAAAAAGTCCCAAGACATATATTTGTGGGTAAGGAATATAAGGACTCGGCTTATGAAGACAGGCCGCTTCCAATCGGTTCAGGACAAACGATATCACAGCCGTACATAGTAGCGCTTATGACAGAAAGCCTTGAACTTTCCGGAAATGAAAAAGTCCTGGAAATAGGTACCGGCTCCGGTTACCAGGTAGCAATACTTGCCGGTCTTGCAAAGGAAGTCTATACCGTGGAGATAATCCCTTATTTATATAATAAGAATAAGAAGCTTCTTAATGGATACGACAACGTAAAAATGAGCAACCATGACGGCTACCTGGGCTGGGAAGAACATGCGCCATACGACAGAATAATAGTCACCGCGGCACCCGAGCATATCCCGCAAAAATTTATAGAACAGCTAAAAGACGGCGGAATTATGGTTATTCCCGTCGGTCCTTCAAGCTGGGCTCAGGTTTTATACAAAGTAATTAAAAGCAAAAATGATATAAAAAAAATAAAGTTATGTGATGTTGCCTTTGTCCCCCTGTCCAGAAGAAAGAACTAGCGAAGGACGGCATTCCCTATCCCGTAGACAGGGAAAATTATAACCGCTCCATTGAAATTTTACATAAAACAGTAAGGGATAGTAAAATTGGAAAAACTGAAAAATAGGAGCAATTAAAATACTTTCTCACTTTTATGGATAAAGAAGAAATAATTAAAATTTTAAAAGATATAAGTATATTTCTTGAACTAAAGGATGAAAACCCCTTTAAAATCAGGGCTTATCAGAATGCAGCCCGCACCCTGCAATCATCGGATATAAACCTGAATAAAAAATTGGAAATAAAAGACCTTACCGACATAAAGGGTATAGGTTCTCATATAGCAGAAAGTATAAGTGAGATAATCAGTAAAGGTAAGCTTAAACTATATGAAGACCTCAAAAAAACTATTCCCCCGGGTCTTGTAGAAATGCTTTCAATCCCATCCATAGGCCCCAAAAAAATAAAGTACCTCTACGATAATCTGGGGATAAGCACGGTTGGAGAACTTGAATATGCCTGTAATGAAAACCTTCTTGCAGATTTACCTAATTTTGGCAAAAAGACTCAGGATAACATCCTGAAAGGAATCAATGTATTAAAAAAATTTAAGGGCAGGCACCTTTACGCAAAGATTATAGGAGAGGCGGAAAAGATACATAAAAAGATAAACGACTTCAAATATACAAAAAGATCCAGCCTCGGCGGGAGTGTCAGGAGAAAAAAGGAAGTTGTTAAGGATGTCGATATAGTGGCAAGCAGCAGCCATCCGGCCAAAGTTATGAATTTTTTTACAGGTCTTAAAGAGGCGGAAGATATAATCGCAAAGGGTGATACGAAATCAAGCATCAGGTTAAAATCAGGTATTAATGTGGATATAAGGATTGTGGATGATAACCAGTATCCCTATGCCCTTCTCCATTTTACCGGCAGCAAGCAGCACAATACTGCAATGAGAACCGCTGCAAAGAAAGATAACATAAAAATGAATGAATACGGCCTTTATAAAAATGGCCGTCTAATTAAATGCGCTGATGAGAAAGATATATATGATTATTTTTCGATGGACTGGATACCTCCCGAACTAAGGGAAAACTACGGAGAAATTGAAGCAAGTAAAAATAAAAAACTTCCAGAATTGATCGAAGAAAAAGATATAAAGGGAATATTCCACATACATACCACTTACAGCGACGGCAATAATACTATTAAAAAGATATGCAGTCACCTTAAGGAAAATGGTTTTCAATACGCCGGTATAAGCGACCATAGTAAAACCGCTTCCTATGCGGGAGGAGTAAAAGATAAGGAAGTTGTAGGATATCTGAAGGAAATAGATGAATTAAATAGCAAACTTTCAGGGTTTAAAATCTTTAAAGGCATTGAATCCGATATCCTTCCGGACGGCAATCTTGACTATAAAGACAGCATCCTGGAAAAGTTTGATTTTATAATCGCTGCAGTTCATTCCAATTTTAACCTCAGTGAAGAGCAGATGACGGATAGGATTATAAAAGCAATTGAAAATAAGTTCACAACCATTCTGGCCCATCCTACGGGAAGACTTCTCCTGGCAAGAGACCCGTATAAAGTCGATATGGGAAGAGTAATAAATGCTGCTGCAGAAAATAATGTAGATATCGAACTTAATTCAAACCCTTACAGGATGGACCTTGACTGGAGATTGTGCAAGTATGCGAAGGAAAAAGGAATAAGAATCTTTATAAATCCTGACGCCCATAGTATAAGCGGTCTTGATGACTATAAATTCGGTGTAAATATTGCCAGGAAGGGCTGGCTTGAGAAAAAAGATGTTCCCAATACATTTTCCCTTGATAAAATAAGCAAATACCTTAAAAATAAAGAAGAAAAAAAATAATTTAAAATTAAAAAAGATATGAATGCTAAAAGAAAAACCGCAAAAACAAATACTCCATATAAATCTGCATATAAACCTGCGGTAGAAAATATTGAGAGGATAATTGATAATTTGAGCCGTGAGTATCCTGAGGCAGTATCAACTTCACTTAAATATAAATATTCCTATCAGCTTCTTATCGCTACAATCCTTTCCGCTCAGTGTACCGATAAGCTGATAAACAAAGTCACGCCCGGGCTTTTTAAAAAATACAAAACACTTAAAGCTTTTGCCGGCGCTGACATAATCCAGCTGCAGGAAGATATAAAATCTACCGGTTTTTACAGAAACAAGGCAAAAAGCATAATTAACTGCTCGGGGGATATAATAGAAAAGTTTAACGGCGTAATGCCTGACAATATTGAAGATTTAACCTCGCTTCACGGTGTGGGAAGAAAGACCGCAAATGTCGTGCTTGCAAATATATTTGACAAACAGGCAATAATAGTGGATACCCATGTAAAAAGAATTTCATACCGGCTTGGCCTTACCATAAATAAGGACCCTGTAAAAATCGAGTTTGACCTTATGAAAATAATTCCAGAGAAAAACTGGAGCTACTTTTCACACAGGATAATTTCGCTTGGAAGGTCTATATGCCTTGCAAAAAGTCCAAAATGCCCCGCATGCAGGCTTTTAAAATACTGCAGGTACGGCCAGGAAAATACGTAAATTTAAATATCTCTTGCCAGCGTAGACTTTGCAAGCTGGGCGTGCTTTACGCCTTTTATTACCTTTAGCTTGTTTTCAAGTTCAAATAACCTGGAAATCATACCTTTTACTATTATTACCTCCAGGCAGATTCTATGGTCAAGATGTATATGCTGGCTTGATATTATTACCTTATAATAATCATGCTGGATATCTATGATATTATCAACCAGCTCTTTTTGATGATGGTCGTAAACAATTATTATAGCACCTGCTACCTCTTCATCCTCTTCACCAATCCACTGGCTGTTAACCAGTTCCTTTCTTATTAAATCCCTTAATGCTTCAGATCGGTTAATATATCTCCTGCTTTTAACATAGCTGTCAAGTTTTTTCAGTAACTTTTCTTCTATGGACACTCCGAATCTTTTTAATGTACCCAATTTCTTCCTTTTATTTTTTAAAAACCTATATAAATTTAATTTCCAGTAACTTCCCCTTAAACTTAATTAAATCTCACTCCTGGTTTTTTATGATATCATAACGTTTAAAATTAACCTACACTGCTAATTCATATAATAAAAATATTTGGTCTGGACTGTAAATTAAAATATACTATCATGTATAATTACAATAAGAAATTACCATAATCTTTCTTACGGATAAGATATGCATATGAAGTTTAATGACACAGGCGGCTTAACCTTATAAAAATGAAAATAGCAATTACCGCAGACATACACCTAAAAACTAAAAAGGAGACTCCTGCAAGATGGAATGCCCTGTCAAATATTTGTGATAAAATTCTCTCTTATAATATAAACACCCTTATTATAGCCGGTGACCTTTTTGACAGAGAAAGCCAGAATTACCCTGATTTTGACAGGTTCTGCAGTCAGCAGAAATACGCCGGCAGCAATCTAAAATTTTATGTAATCCCGGGCAACCACGACCCTTCGATAAAGCAGGAATATTTCACCTCCGGGAATATAAAGATTTTTAGCAGTCCCGAAATTCTTGCCTCAGAAAGCTCATCTTTAGCTTTCTTTTTCGTACCGTACATTCCCGTATGCTCAATGGGTGAGATTATAGCCGAATACGATAAAAAATTAACCGGCAGATGGGTCTTAATAGGACATGGCGATTATGCAGCAGGCATGCATAATCCCAATCCTTATGAGCCCGGTATTTACATGCCCCTGGCCAGAAATGATATTGAGTATTACAATCCTTCAAGGGTTATACTGGGACATATTCATAAAAAGACAAATCTCGGCAAAGTCTATTATCCCGGTTCGCCCTGCGGCCTGGATGTAAATGAAACAGGTAAAAGGAGCTTCCTGGTGCTTGACGCGGACACACTTGAAATAGCGGAAAAACAAATTGAGACCGACCATATATTCTTTAACGAAAATCTTGTATCCCTCCCCGTTACCAATGAATTTGAATATATCAAAAAAGAAATAAATAAAATGATAGATAAATGGGATTTATCCGGAGAAGAGATACCCGGGGTCAGACTAAGACTAAAGGTCAGGGGATATACTTCCAGTAAAAAGAAACTTTCCGAAACAATTAAAAAAGAACTTAAGAGTTTCTCTTTCTACAACAAAGAACAACCGGATTTAACCGGAGTTTCATTGTTTAACGACCCTGAAAGGATATCCATTGTAGAGAATATAAAAAATGAAATTGACGGACTTGAATTAGGAAATGAAACATTTTCAAGGGAAGAAGATATACTTGAAAAAGCGCTTCAGATAGTTTTAAAAGAATAAAGACAAAAATTATTTTTAATACGGAGAAATTTAAATGGGTGTCAAAATAGATAAAGTATCAGTAAGAGACCTGGGACCGATTAAAAAACTGGTCATATCTCCGGGAATTTTTAATCTTATCTACAGTAAAAACGAAAAGGGTAAGACTTTCCTTACCGAATTTTTAATCCGTTCATTATTTAAAAACATCAGCCGCTGGAGTTACAGGGGAAGCGGAGGTAAGGGAAAGGTAACTGTAAGCGGCCTTGATAAAAGTCCGGTTGATTTTGACAGGTCTTCTCCAAAAAAGCTTGAAGATTACTGGGAAAGAAGTGAAAAGGGCCTTCCCCTGTCCATGGCAAAACTTCTGGTAGTAAAGGGGGGAGAAGCCGGGATTGAAGATAACGGAGAGGTAAGTAAATTTTTAATCAGGGAAGTTTTATCAGGAATAAATATTCTTGACAAGATTGACAGCGACAGCAATATCCAGGAAACCGTTAAATCAGCAAAAATCACCGGCGGCCATATTGATATCGGCAAAAAGGGAAAGGGCAAAGAATATCATAATGCCAGAAATGAGCTTGAAAAAAATGACAATCTTTTTGAAGAAATAGAATCGGGATACGCACAGGGAATACTAAAAACCTACCACCTGAAAGAAGAAAACCTTTCCTATAGATTGGCAGACCTTGGCAGGGCAAAAAGGCATCTCGCATACTCTATATCGGAAAAAATTAAAAAATTAAATTTAGAATTATCCGATATTCCCGACAGTGAACTAAACATCATAGAAAATAAAATATCCTTATATAGAAGTAAAAAAAATACTCTAAACACACTGGAAAAAAGTTACAAAGATTCATCCCTCAGGAGCAAAGACTTCAAATGGCTTGAAAGCGCATTTTCCCATTACAGAGAGCTCATATCAAAAACTGCAAACAGGCCAGGGAAAATTTTCCAGGTTCTCTGTATATTGTTCGCAGCCATATGTATAACTTCTTTAACGGCAGGACTTTTTATGTACCGGGATATAACGGATTCAACTATGTTCCTGCTTCTCGGAATTACTGTCCTCTCTTTTCTGGGGCTGGTTGTATCGGTACTATTCTATTTTAAAAAATCAGGCAACCTGCTAAGGCAGGCGGGACAGAATGAAGAACTTTCAAGAATCAGAACGGAATTTAAAAAAAGAACCGGTAAAAAGCTTACAGATATCTCATCCCTGGAATCAGCCCTTAACGAGCAAAGAAAATATAACAGTAAAATGCTTGCACTTGAAGAACAGATTAATCCCGCTAAAAATGAACTAAATGATACCTATTTTAAAATCAGCCAGAAAATAAAAAAACTCTTCAGCGTAGAAATTGATGAAAGCAAGTGGGATGAAAAAATAGAAAATTCAAAAAAGATAAATTCCAATTTAAAAAATGAGATTGAAAAACAGAAAGAAGAGTTATATAAGCTGCAGGTATCCGAAGAAGATTATCTTAAAGAAAAAACAGATACGGCATACAGCAGCGAAGAAGACGGAAAAACTTTAGAAGAGCTTGAAGATATCCGGGAAAAAATAAAAAACCAGGAAGAAAATATCCAGAATCTAAAATACAGAATCTGTGAAAAAACCGGAGATGACCCCAGTATTGACTGGGAAGAGCTTATTAATAACCTGCAGCATAAAAAAGGCGAAGCCGAAGATGAACTTAAAGATATTTCCACCGGTATAATAGCAGGACTTACGGTCCATAATGTTATTGTAGGTTTGCGCAGCGAGGAAGACCGGAAAATAAAAGAAGGATTAAAGTCGGAAACCGTGACATCGCCCTTGAAGGACATTACCCGTAGATATGAAAAATTTGATATTAAAAATGACAATCTAATCGTTTCAGACCCATATGACAGCTACGATATAAAGGATTTAAGTACCGGCGCAGTTGAACAGGTCATGCTTGCTTTGAGAATCGGCTTTACCTCAAAGCTTCTAAAAGAGGACAGCCTGTTCTTAATACTTGATGATGCATTTCAGCACTCCGACTGGGGAAAGCGTGAAATTATAATAGAAAATCTTGCAGAAATTGCAAAAAACGGGTGGCAGGTAATCTACCTTACCATGGACGACCACATAAAAGGGCTATTTGAGAAAAAAGGCAGGGAATTTAAAAAAGGCGAATATAAAAGCTTCGAGTTATAAATAAAAACCTCCGGTATATTTCTTTAACTTCCCCTATCATTTATCTAAAAGAAGCTTTAAACTTTCTCAAGGTTTTCTTCTTTTTCCTCTTCAACTTTAACATCATCCTTTAGCTTCAGGCCAATTTTAGACATTTCCAGGAGGGTTCCGGTCGGACATGCTTTTATGCATTCACCACAGAGGGTGCACTTATCGTTATCAAGTTCAGGAATGGCTTTTTCTTCATTCCATTTTATTGCATCATACTCGCATGCCTTGAAGCATTTCTTGCAGTTCGCTTTATGTCAACATAGATGACGCTTTTTTTTAATAAAATAATTTAGCATTTAATCTTCTCCGGATTAAGTACAACTTCCTCCGGAACGCCCCAGCAAATAGTATCCCTTGATCCCCAGCACTCAG